>DATNQT010000294.1:0-5374 GCA_036703885.1 Candidatus Sericytochromatia bacterium | reverse complement strand
CTCCCAGGTCTAACTCATCCTCCATCAGGCTAGATGGCTCTCCCAGGTCTAACTCATCCTCCATCAGGCTAGGTGATTCTAAAGCTAACTCATTATCGAAGCTGGCTGAACTGATTGGCGGCTCTACCAGGTCTAGCTCATGCTCTATGCTTGCAGGTGCTGCTACAGGTAACTCATTCTTGTCGTCAAAGCTTGCTGATGCATGTTTATTCTGCTCCTGAAAGTCCTGCTGGGGGCAAAATTCCAAGTTGATTCTTACCCTGCCTTTTTGCCAGCCTTGAGCAGTAAATCTCAAGACTTCACAGGAAATGCCATCTTCGTTAAACCAAGCATCCTTTTCTTGGCTCCATCCACTTATCCCATATTCAAGCTGCATCCTAAGAGCTTCTGCCAATTCGCCAACTCTGAAGGTGCGGTGCCCGATTAGAAATAGGGCAGATTCATCAATTGATAGAACTTCACCAGTAGCCAGCGGTTCAAACCGATTATCCACGCTTATTTTCCCCGAGTAACTTTGTTTTTTTCAAAAAATAAGTAGTCAGTTTGGGTCAACAACTGGCATCTATAGGCGCGAGTTTCACAGATTCGCTCCCACAACAACGTTGAATGCTTAGAAGAACCAGCCGTAGGAATGTAATCCTTTACCCAGAAGATTCACCCCAAGATAGCAAATCCAGACTACTACAAATCCTGTCGCTGCCAAAATTGCTGGTCGCCGTCCTTGCCAACCTCGCGTAATCCGCGCATGGAGATAGGCAGCAAAAACCAGCCAGGTAATCAACGCCCAAGTTTCCTTCGGGTCCCAACTCCAGTAGGAACCCCAAGCCTCATTTGCCCAAACCGCACCCGCAATAATCCCAATTGTCAGAAGAGGGAATCCCAGCCCAATAATCCGATAGCTGATGTTATCCAGGGTATCGGCTAAACTCAGGTGTTGCGGTGATAAAGTTGACGCCGTGGATGCCTCTAGGGCAGGTGAGGCTGGAGCTGTGACCAGATTGAGAACCGCCGTACTGCCAGCACCGTTACTCTCTTCCCAAGTAGTTACCATTGAAGAATTGCCGGAGGTAACTTGTGACTGGGCTGTTGAGATATTACCGTTTCGTTGGAGTCGGTAGGAAGGGCGAGCCGCCTGATCATCTTTTAAGCGATAGCCTCCGGTTCCCACGGAACTACCCCGAAGTTCGACATTCTGACCGCGAGTGACGACTAAAAAGGCGATCGCCAAAAGCGCACCCACCATCAGTGCCGCGTAACTGAGCATCATCACACTGACGTGCATCATCAACCAATTGGATTTCAGCGCCGGTACCAACGGTTCCGAGTGCTGCATTTCGGTGGGTAATGTCAGAGTGGCAAAAGCCGTGATGCTCATCGCCACGGGTGCTGTAGCAACGCCTACCAATCGGCTGCGACTCATATTTTCGGCAATCAGATGCATCGTGGTAATCCCCCAGGTTAGGAAAAAGAGGGATTCATAGAGATTACTCAAGGGGAAGTAGCCTGCCTCCAGCCACCTCGCTCCAAGTAGGGTGGCGATACAAAGATTAGCGATCGCCATACCCCCTGTTCCCAACGCTGACAAATAGGGAATAGCCGGAAAAGCCGCTCCTACCCAGTAAATCAACATCGTTACAAACAGGACAGCAAAGGAAATATTATCCAATCCGCTCTGGATAGCAACCAGATTCATAAAATGATTCTCTCTAAACAGTTTTTGATGACTCAATGATCGCAGCGTTAATCTTATCCTATCGGTTTGATGCGCCCTCAAGGTTAGATAGCAAATACTGCTCAATTAAGGTGATGAGCTAGGAGTTGGCTGAGGTGCTTGAGGCACGGGGGTACTACTTGAGGTTGCTGAAGGTTCGGGACTGGGAGCAGAACTGGGTGCAAGAGCGCTTTTCATCTGAACGAAGAGGTCGAAGCGGATACTGCGTTCGTCGCTAATCGCAGAGGTAAGACCAAGTGCCTGCATTCCTTTGGCTAGCATTTTCTGATCGGGAGGAAGCAGTTGAGGCAAGTTGAGAGTACCGTTGTTGACAGTACGCTCAACATCCAGGAAAAACTGACTGTTATTCGGATTCGGTTTAGTGGGGACAGCTTGTTGGAATAGGGAGGTTTGGCTGAGTGGTTCTTGCGGTTGGGGAACTATAGCACCTGCAACGGGCGCTCCCAACGTTAGGAAGACAACATTACCATCTAACCAACCGTGACTAGCACTCAAACCTCCCAGTGGGGATACCCAGTTGACGATGGGTTGACCTTTCACCTGAGTTTTTTCCACCTGGAACTGATAGCGAGTTGCCATCAACTCATCGAGTTGTTGGAGAGTTTTATCAGCGAGGGAGCGATCGCTTGCCTGTACCATCAATACCACACCCGCACCCAACTGTACGGACTGCTGGCTTCCTGGTAGCGTACGTGCCTCGGCCGACGCTGGGACGAGAGCCAAGGAAAACTCGCCGTCCATCCAAGGTAGTAAATCATCCTCCAAATTTAAACCTAAGGTTCCCTTTAAGCCTGCCTTTACACTGCTTGGTGAAATCGCTGTTGGAGGCTTTGACTCTGGTCTGTTGGCGTAATCCTGCCACAATTGTCCTAGGTTGCCCCCAGAGAACATCATCAGCGTATCCCCTGGCAAACGCCGGGGCAAACGACTGGTGGTGTTTTGCACCTCATACTTTTGAGTACTATTGGGCTTGAGCCAGGAAATACCCCGAAAACGCATTCCTTCTGGCTCTAACGTGACTGTTGCTGCGACTCCTTGGCGTTGTTGGCTTGCGGCGAGTTGTTCGGGAGACGACGCTCTAGAGTTGGCTGCCGCCGAGAGAACTGAGCCATTCCAATACACCTGGGCAAAGGGGTTTGAGGCACTGATTTTACCCAACTTCCGGGTATATCCCGGCGTTGCCGCAACGGAAGTTGTTCCTTTATAGGTATCAATTACACGTTCCGTTGTTTTGGGATTGTTAGTCACGACCAAGAAACGATCCAGTAAGGCTACTGAATAATTTTGAGCATTGCTCTTTTTAGTTTCTCGAATTGAAATGCCCTTGTAGCTTCGTTCAGCTAACTGTGTGGATTGTTGGGACTTCGCTTTATCTAAAAGCTGCTTTGCCTCAGTCGGTTTGTCAATCGGCAGCACGATTAGGTCGGGTTGTTTAACAAACGATATCTCTGTTGGTGATGCTTGTGCCGTGCCTGTCCCTGCCGCTGATGCGCCATAGGGTAGATAAGCAACCATCACAGTTTTGCCCAACCACGGCTTGATATCTTGTTCGTAGTTGTAGCCGTTAGCCGTTAGCAGATTATTTTGTAGCTGATTCAACTGTTTGTCTAAGGCAGCTTGGATTTCCGGTGTCCCATACTTTCGCAACTGCTGCCATTGTTCTGAATCTGTGGAGATTGAGGCTGTGACTAGAGCATCTTGAGGAATTAGTTGGGAACCTACGGGAGCATTTCCCCGAAAAAAATTCTGCTGCCCTAGTAGAAAGTAGGTGGCTGCACCGCCGCCTACTACTAAGGCAGTTGTCCCTAAAGTTAGCAGTAGAGTCGTTCTTTTGTTCTTCAGCATGGGCGATCGCAACGATAGGGCGGCAAGCTCTGCTGTGTACAGCTGCACCGCGAAGCATTTGTACTGTTGCCAGATAATAGCTTATCAACGGGATACGGCACTTGAGCTGGCAACAGGAGATAGATACCGATACAGCGTATCTCGTTGCTGGTCAGGACGACCTAGTGAGCGAATCACCTCCTGCAAAGTTCCAACTTCCATGCAAGTGCCTCCAATTGCTCCCGCCATTGAAGTTATATGCTCCTCCATCAAAGTACCGCCAATGTCGTTACAGCCCCATCTCAGGGCTTCTGTTGCCCCCGTAAGACCGAGTTTCACCCAGCTAGGTTGATGATTAGGAATCCAGTTGCCGAGGAAAATTCGAGCCACGGCAGTGAGTAAGAGAGAATCCTCCAAAATGGGTTGGTCGCGTCCGACACGACGGCGCAGGGGTTTGGGGGCTTCTTGACCGACGAAGGGGAGCAGAATAAATTCAGTGATGAAACCTGAGTAGCCGCGATCGCGTGCCGTTTGTTGAAGCGATCGCAATTTCTGCAAATGCCCGATTTGCTGTTCTGGCGTTTCAATATGACCAGACAGCATCGTGCTAGTTGTGGGCATCCCTAGCTGATGCGCCGTTCCTACTATTTCTAGCCAAGTGGCTGTATTGGTCTTTTCAGGACACAGGATGCGCCGAACCTCATCATCTAAAACCTCCGCCGCCGTTCCCGGCATGGAGCCAACCCCCGCCTCTTGAAGTGCGGCAATGACTTGGGCATAACTGAGTCCATCGTATTCTGCAATAAACTGCACTTCCTGTGGAGAGAAAGCGTGGAGATGCAGTTGGGGAAATCCATCCTTAATAGTTTTCACCAAGCGCACATAATAGGGCAAAAAAGCACCGTTGATTTTTGCCTCTGGATTCAGTCCCCCCTGCATACAAATTTCAGTAGCACCCCGTTGCACGGCATCTATTACCTTTTCCTGGATTTGCCCCCAGTCCAACCAATACGCGCCATCTTGACCCGCATCGCGACGAAATGCACAGAAACTACAATGCTGTTCGCAAATGTTAGTAAAGTTGATGTTGCGATTAATTACATAAGTAACAGTGTCACCAGCTTGTCGGTAGCGCAACTGATCAGCGGTTTCCTGAATTGCTGAAATTGCTGTTTTGTCGGCTTGGAGCAATACAACGCCTTCTTCTGGAGATAGGTCATCACCAGCCAAGGCACGGTTAAGAATAGCATCAACAGTTTGAGTAATCACAGGGCATCAGGAAAAACCAGGTTTCTCCTTTCAATTTTGGCAAAGAGTATTTATCTTAATGTTAAAAAGCGAGTGTCTTAGGCGATTTGATGTGCGTAGGTCTAAGTACTAGAAGGTTCAAGGATTCAGAATGGGGGTCAGATCGAGCACAAACCCAGGCAGCACGTCTTCGCCAGAGAGTGTGGGCGGTTCGTCAAAGGAGAAATTGATTGTTTCTACATCCTGAGAATGGCGATAGATTTCAACTAAGGGCGTTTGAGGGTCAATCAGCCAGCCCAAGCGAACACCATTATCCTGGTACTCACGCATTTTTGAGCGCAATTCCACTAGGGAATCCGTTTCAGAACGGAGTTCTATTACAAAGTCTGGAGATAAGGGAGGAAAGCGCTTCCTTTGTTCAGGGGTCAATGCTTCCCATCGTGCTCGTATCACCCAGGAAACATCAGGGGAACGCTTGGCACCACTGGGCAACCGAAATTCAGTGGAGGAGTCAAAGACTTTTCCCAGTTGAGTTTGGTCATTCCAATTGTAAAGTTTAGCTGTCAGACC
>DATNQT010000293.1:0-8387 GCA_036703885.1 Candidatus Sericytochromatia bacterium | reverse complement strand
ATTTTGGGTGCTTTTGCCGCTGGCTTGGTTCTGGATGAAACCGATGCCCGCAATGAGTTGGATGAACTGGTGAAGCCGATCGCCGATCTACTGGTGCCCATCTTCTTTGTGACTGTGGGAGCGCGGGCTGATCTGGGTGTGTTGAATCCGACGGTGCCTGAGAATCGTGCCGGACTTTTGATTGCCGCATTTTTGATGGTGGTTGCCATTGTCGGCAAGGTGGTGACGGGTTGGGCGGTGTTTGGTCAGCCCGGAATTAATCGACTTGCGATCGGGGTTGGCATGATTCCACGGGGTGAAGTCGGGTTAGTGTTTGCCGGAATCGGTTCTGCAAGTGGGGTTCTGGATAAGCCGTTGGAGGTATCCATTATTATCATGGTGATTCTAACCACATTTCTGGCACCGCCCTTTCTTCGGATCGCCTTTGGTGAGCCAGTGGAACCCCCAACCACAGGAGAACCTTCGAGTGAGCAACCAATTATCGCGGGTAAATCTTAGCCTACGCTGAGAGGTTGCTGAGGGCGATCGATGTACCATGAACGCTACAGATGGCGATCGCCCCACTACCAACCTCTCGCCTACTGCTTTACCAGTAATGTCAGGTTTACCCCTGGTTAGCTATCCTCTAGTTCTATTGCCCTGCCTTAACCAAAACACTTTCTTTGTCTAACGACTGAGAACGGGAAAAAGCAGTTCGGGGAAGTACACGCAACACTTCTTCCACCGTCGTAACACCAGTTGTTACCTTTTGCCTTGCCGACACGCCAAAGGAGGCAAAATTGATTTCCTGAAGGTAGCGATGCAACTGAGTCATCGTCCCTTCATAGATAATCTCCCGTACCCGATCATCGATATCGAGTAACTCCACAACGGCTTCCCGTCCCAAGTAGCCAGAATTGAAACATTTAGGACAACCCTTCCCCTTAAGCCACCCTTCCTTACCAGGAGGCGGTAGATGCTCTCGCTTTAAGCCCAATACCTGCAAATCTTTATCTGTTGGCGCGTAAGGTTCTGCACAATGGGGACAGACGCGACGCACTAAACGTTGTGCCACAATTCCCAGCAACGCATCACTAATTAAAGCGGGGTCGGGACCGATATCTTTAATCCGGGGAATTGCCCCGATCGCATCATTTGTGTGTAAAGTTGTGAAGACTAAATGCCCTGTCAGGGCTGCCCTTACTGCTGTTTCAGCCGTTTCACCATCCCGGATTTCCCCCACCATAATGATGTCCGGGTCTTGGCGCAAAATCGCTCTTAACCCCGCCGCAAAGCTCATCCCCGCCCGTTCGTGTACCTGGGTTTGGGTGATGCCCGATAACACGTACTCTACAGGGTCTTCTACCGTTACGACATTGACGTGTTCCTGAGCAACGGCTTGTAAGCTGGTGTAAAGGGTACTGGTTTTACCGGAACCCGTTGGCCCGGTGAGGATAATCATTCCCTGAGGCTGCTGTAACCAAGTAGTATAAGTTGCCAGGGCTTTCTTGGAAAATCCTAAGTCATTGATATCAGAAAAAGGATTTTGTCTGGGTAGTAAACGAATTACAGCTTTTTCCCCACCAACGCAGGGGAGGGTACTCACCCGCATATCCATGCCTAAATTGCCATCTTCACTGGTGGCATACTCTTCACCAATTCGTCCATCCTGGGGACATCGGCTTTCTGCGATGTCCATGTTAGACATCACCTTGAGGGCGACGATCACCTTGCGGCTAACTTCTAAAGGTAATCGAGTAATATCCCGCAAGACGCCATCAATGCGATAGCGGACTCTTAAGCCTTCTGGTGCGGGTTCGAGGTGAATATCACTGGCGCGGTTGCGTAATGCCCCGGAAATAATGGTTCTCAGCCGCCCAATCTGGTCAACGGCTTTCGTCAGGTAGAGTTCTGTGGTTTCTGATATATCTTCTTTTTCCACCTCACCCGTGAGGGGATTCACCAAGGGGGCAGAACTGATTTGGTGCGGGTCGAGGTTTTGGCTGTGAAACCAGACGCGATAACTTTTCGCATCGACGGGGATGATTTTAATTTCGGTGAGGGTGCGATCGCTTAATTCTTGCATCGCGTCCAAAGATACGGTGACTGGACTGCCCAGGTAGTAGCAGCCGCGCCAAAGCAGTAGGGGAATCAGCGGCGGCAAAGCATTGCGATCGGGAAAGTGCCGAAAAAATCGGTTACTCACTTCTGGATCGAGCCGTTCTCGCTTGACAGTTCCTTGGGCATCTATCAAGAGCGAGAGGGCTTCTTCGCAGCTAATCTCATGACTTCTCAGTTGCTGCCAAGGGGAAGATAGGGATGAAGAAATCATTTTTAGCTTAAAGAGAAAAAACGCTACTACAACCTACTCCAAAAACTCTATCTAAAGGTTAAAGTTTCTGGCGTTACTCTCTGCTATGCTAACGGTGATTAAGTTTATTGCCTATAATCTTGCCATTAAGCAAAAAGGCTACTTGAGATGAGAGTAAAAAGCTTGAGCTTATAGCAGAGGGTCTCTCCAGTACATTAGTACATCCTTCTTGCCATCTATCAGATTGCTGCCAGCGGGATATGTATCACCTTTTTGAACTTAAAGAAAAACTTTAATAAAGCTTCCAGAAATGGGCGTTTCCTTTAGTAGGTTGTAGTACTCCTCCCCTCAAGCTACAGCTACAATCATGAAATTTAGTGATATTGTCCAAGCCAAGAAAAAAGTCAAGTCAATCCTAGGAATCGGGTTTCTAGTGTTTTTCTTAAATGGGTGCGTTACTACCGTTAGCCAAGTTGGAAATACCGTGAAGTGTCGTCAGGCTGAAGAAGCGGTTAATCTAGCCCAGAAGCAATATGATGATGCTTTTGAGGACTTCGCCAACAAGCCTACAGACGAAAGCGCGAAAAAGACCGTCCCTGCTACGGTTCAAAGTCTGCAAGAAACGCAGGAAAAAGCATTTGAGATGTGTAACTCGGTTAACTAATGGGGGTTCGGGGGCTATATAGCAAAGTGCTGAGTGCTGAGTGCTGAGTGCTGAGTACTCGCCACTGTCTACAAAAGGCTACAAAAGGGTTTTAGGCGCTCATCCCGTCTTAACCTTTGCTTCGCCTGCATACCTCTCTCGAACCCCCATTAGTTAAATTAAACCTTACCGAAAAATTGGGTCTAAAGCCCCGTCATCAGAAGGACGGCTTTCTCTTACAACAAAGTGTTCAATTTCTGCACTATAGAGGACTTCTGCCTCGACTTTATCCATCTGTAAGCCTCGACAAGTTCTGCGGCAATTCTATTTTCTATCTCCGCTGCTTCTTCCCTCCAAAGGCACGGGCGGTGAAATGTTTGATTTTTTTCGGCGCGAAATGTAGTAGCGGCTAGTTCAAGGAATAGAGCTTCATCCAACGGCTCACTTGGAACAAGTGTGTCAAGCTCCTGTCTAAGTTGCTCCTTCGCTTTATGCCTGATAAAAGCCCGCATTGGATAACTCTTGCCAGCTACTTCCATATAGATCTGTAGTTTCTTAAGAAAATATAAAGAGCAAGTGTAGTATCTGACTGTTCTCTCCTAAACTCATCCCTAATAGGGCAGAATTTTGATGTCGAAATTTATATCAATAGGTAGATGTAAGTTCTAGTTGTAATGAGCGTCTTCTAAATTAAGTAATAATAATAAAAATCTATACATAACCTAAATTTGTGAAATCTTCTCCGTCGCTCCCTTTTGACAAAAGCCTCAAAAGCTCTCAGGTGTCAACTATCGTGGCGGACACTCTGACTGTCTTTTGGGGAGAGTGGTTAGATTTACGAGTGCGGATTTTGCAAATTGCTGCCACTGGGTTGATATCGCCGCTGATTTACATTTTGGGGTTTGGCTTGGGCTTAGGCAGTACTTTAGACCAGGCAATGAAACCTACTGGAGGGGGTGATAACTATTTACAGTTTATTCTGCCGGGGATGGTAGCTCTGTCTTCAATGACAATTAGTTTTGCTGGCACCACTTTTTCCATCTGTGGGGAACGGCTTTACACCAAAACATTTGAGGAAATGTTACTAGTTCCCGTACATCCTTTGGCATTGTATTTAGGGAAAATGTTGGCTGGAATTGTGCGGGGAATGATGACTTCGGGTTCAGTAATTTTGGTAGCGGTTCTATTTACTGGCAAAGTTTGGAGTTTTTTAAATCCATTATTTTTGCTATTGCTGGTGTTAAATTGTGCTGTGTTTGCTGGTTTGGGGGTAATTATCGGGTTGAATGTAAAGTCTTTAGAAGGGGTTGGTCTGTACAACAACTTCTTGATTGTCCCGATGTCGTTCCTAGGAGCGACTTTTTTTGACCCAGTAAATCTACCAATAGTACTTAAAGTAATTGTATATCTGCTGCCTCTAACTTATACCAGTACGGGACTTCGGGCAGCTGCATACTTACCACTATCCCAATTTCCCTGGTATGATATTCCGGTTCTTATTGCAGTTGCGATCGCACTTTCCATCATTGGTGCTTATCAATTCGCTCACCAACAGGATTAATCTCAAAAAAGTTCGCGCCTTCACCTATTTTTGAGAGTGCCACGTTTTGTTTTAAGCAGGGGAGCATAAAAGCTCCCTGCCTCCTGAACGCAATTCCTCAACTTCTGTGACTGACTTATTCACTCAAAGTTTTGTTAGTCAATTAAAGGGAAGTTTGGCAATATCCTAATCTAAGAAAAGGCTTAATTATTAAGATTTACAGGGTACAGTTGGGACTTTTCCAAGGTCTAGATAGATGTGTCTATCTACTTTTGAGTTCCAATTGCACCACCTAACTTTAGCTTAGATATGATGCTCTATTTTCTCAAAGATGTACTGAGTTCAAACGGCAACATCACAAACAAAGCGCTGAGTAAGCGAACCATGCTTTGCGGATAGGTAATTGCCCATAAATTGATACCTAGACAGGTACTTGCCAGCCATAACAGGATAAAAGTGGGAGCCATTACCACCCCAATCAAAAACCAAGTCCACACATGAAGTATCATCACCAAAGCTGGGATGCAGGCAAGCACAGCCGATTGCCGCACCTGAACTGGAGGGCGACTTAGTGCTGTAAAAATAATTGTCCGCAATGTCAAAAGCAAGTTGGCGGGAACTAAAAATGCACAGATGGCGATACAGTGAGCGCGTGAAAACTCAAATAGGGCGTTAAAGTCGAGCATTTAAGGAGTTGAGTAGGTACTTTTGCTAGTGTATCGCGATGAACAATATCTGCAAGAAGCGATCGCCTTGTATTTATATTTACCACTACAGATAAGTGGCTCTCGCTCTATCTAAAGTAGGTTGATAGAAATAGAAGTAACTTATAGAGAAAGTTACCAGCAGATGAAAGATATCTCCAAAGGTTTTCTATCCTCAGTCTATTGGGATAACCATGTGTTTGTCTTAAATTAGGGTTGAGTCGTTCACCTACACCACAATAAATAAGCTCTTAGTCATTAGCATCGGTGTTAGGCGGTAAAATATGACCGTTGTATTCGGCGACACAGGCAGTGATCGAGCGCTACACCCTGCCCGAAATGGGCGAATTGTGGACGGAAACTTACAAGCTCAAAACCTGGCTTCAGGTTGAAATAGCCGTTTGTGAGGCACAAGCTGAACTGGGTGCAATTCCAGAGGCAGCGGTTGAGGAAATTAAGGCGAAGGCGAATTTTGACCCAAAGCGGGTGCTAGAAATTGAGGCGGAAGTCCGCCATGATATGATTGCCTTTCTTACGAATGTAAATGAGTACGTAGGCGATGCAGGGCGTTATATCCATTTAGGGTTGACCAGTTCCGATGTGTTGGATACGGCTCTGGCTCTGCAATTAGTCGCCAGTTTGAACGTGATTCTGGAACGCTTGGAGGATTTGAGTCAAGCGATTCGCTACCAAGCTCAACAGCATCGCCATACGGTGATGATCGGTCGATCGCATGGAATTCACGCCGAACCGATTACATTTGGTTTTAAATTGGCGGGTTGGTTAGCAGAAGTGTGTCGGAATCGCGATCGCCTTGTGCATCTGCGTCATCAAATTGCGGTTGGTAAGATTTCCGGTGCGGTGGGAACTTATGCCAATATTGACCCGCAAGTAGAAGCGATCGCCTGTCAGAAATTGGGATTACAACCCGATACGGCTTCGACTCAGGTTATATCACGCGATCGCCATGCTGAATACGTACAACAGTTAGCGCTTCTAGGGGCAACAATTGAACGCTTTGCCGTTGAAATTCGCAACTTGCAAAGAACCGATGTCCTGGAAGTTGAAGAATTCTTCTCTAAAGGACAAAAAGGCTCCTCGGCAATGCCTCACAAGCGCAATCCTATTCGTTCGGAACGATTAACGGGGATGGCGCGGATTTTGCGGAGTCATGCGGTTGCAGCGTTGGAAAATGTCGCGCTTTGGCACGAACGGGATATTTCTCACAGTTCTGTTGAACGGGTTATTTTACCGGATGTCTGCATCTTGACTCACTTCATGCTGGTGGAAATCACCGACTTGGTGAAACACTTGCTGGTTTATCCAGAGAATATGAAGCGGAATATGAATCTGTATGGCGGTGTTGTGTTCAGTCAGCGAGTGTTACTCACCTTAGTGGCAAAGGGGATGAATCGCGAAGAAGCTTATAGTGTTGTGCAGTCTTGTGCTCATGAAGCTTGGAATCGACCAGAAGGTGATTTTCACGCTCTCATCGCTAAAGACGAGCGCGTGACGAGTAAGCTGACAGCGGAAGAGATTGAGGGATGTTTTGACCCACAGCAGCATTTGAAGCACTTGGATGAGGTTTATCAACGTTTGGGAATTTAATAAACTAGCCCGCAGACTGAAGTCTGGGGCTACACAAACTTTCGTCCGCCTACGCGGACTGACTCTAAACCCACCTTCGTGGGTTTAGTTTATGTAGCCGCGACTTCCAGTCGCCCAACTCAAGTGTAGATATCAAAACCAATTGACTCAGCTAGGCTGAATTAGTTTGCCAGTAAACCGAGGGATTGGGGTTTTGGATAAAGTAGCTGATGCGCGATTACACCTAAACTAAAGCCTATGAGGGAAACAACAACGAGGATTACAAAGGCTTGCCATTTACTATAACCTGATGTCTGAAGATCTATCCTGACTAAGCCTCCAGCTGCTAGCAGAAGCAAAACCCGAATAGAAATTTCAATTGAGCTAATAATAATAACCGCAACAAAAGCAGCAAGAATCACTGACAAAAAAGCTCTGGTATCCGATTTAATCCAGCTGGTGTAAAAGATTTTAATTATTTTAAAAGGTGCTGTCAACATTAAAGCTCCTAACAAAATCACGGAGCCTATTAACCAGAGAGAACTGGATAAAGCTGAGATCGCAGCTAAACCATCTATTCGCGTCTCAGTAGAAATCAACCAGCCAAAGACACCATAGGTAAATAGAAAAAGGAATAGTGAAGCCCAAGGCAGTTTTTTTACAAATAACATTGCTCAATGGGAAGGGAGGATGAGTAATAATTTCTGGAAATATTTCTAATTTTAGTCTTAAGCTACCACGTATTTAATAAAGCTGGTTAGATGAAGCAGTTAGTGCTTGAGTCCTGGTTATTAAAGAGATTTTGAACAACCTTTTTAATTTTGTAATAATCAGTAGATCAGCTCTCTAATTTTTCTAAAAACTGCCAATTGTGATCAGATTCACAAGAGTTAGCTGATCGAGATCGCAATCCTCATGATGCTGGGTTTTGCATACTATATAACGACTGAACTCGACGCGAGTCATCAATAGGGAACACACAACTAGCCGACAGGTTCTCACCTTTGAGACTGTCGGTTTTTTGTATAGAGAGAACCTACTCATAAATCAACCCTCCAGCGGGGACGCTGGAGGTTATATCAGACAAGAACACAAAAAGCCCAAATTAGGACATAGCTTGAATGATGTAATCAAAGTAGGGAGCTGCTGCCAAGGAATCTTCTTGGCTCAACAAACTCAGGGAAGCATTTTTTAAACAACGGATTGATTCAGCCATGCCTGCCACTGGGACACCTAGAGAGTTGTACATTTCTCTTACCCCAATCAGACCAATTTTTTCAATGGGTTCCTTGTCACCAGAAAGGACACCATAGGTAATCAGCCGCAAGTACCAGCCGTAGTCGCGTAAGCATAGCGCCCGTTGACGCTCACCGTAGGCGTTGCCTCCGGGTGCGATGAAGTCAGGGCGTTTCTGCCAAAGCTGCTTACTGGCTTCGGAGACGATCTTTTTTTCATTTTCAGCTAGCGTGGAAGCAATCCGCATCCGCTGCTCACCTGTTTTCAAATACTCATTGATGCTCTTGAGTTCGCCGGAACTGGGATATCGGAGTTCGTCGTCGGCTTTGAGAATAACTTGGCTAACTACGCTCATACTATCGGGTTAACTTAGATAACATTTGTAGT
>DATNQT010000292.1:0-4198 GCA_036703885.1 Candidatus Sericytochromatia bacterium | reverse complement strand
TCCATATGCTTCTTTACTAGCTAGCCACTCAAAATTTATCAAATAACAGCAGCTGAATACTTCCATCTGGCAAGATTTCAGGTAACCATTCATCCCCTCTTGGTTCAGTACCATCCCACTTCTCAGGGTAAGTGTTAGCCGCAATCAACTCTTCAATCCGCGCCAGTTCTTCATCATTAATCAAGCTAATGGTAGGACGATTCTCTCTTCTGGCAGTCTGATTCACGTCCTCCTGAATCGCTAATACCTGTTCTAGCATCCAGCGTCGAGCTGAGAGCGTGAGTGGTCCTAACCGATTTTGTTTAGCAGCCAGCGTTCCATCTTTTTTAACTTCTCCATGTTTCCGGTGGCGGTATTGCGGCTTTTTAATTTCCCGGTACAGTGGGCGCAACTTGCGGAGTGGAGATAGATACGCCCACGGCAGCTCACTAATCACAGCTTCCAGTGCTCGATCTTCTTGTACCAAAGGACAGCCAATGCAGCCAGTTCTCAAGCTCAGTGGCTCCTCGACTTCAGAACCTTCATTCGTCATCCCATAAACAGCAGCAATCTCCTCCGTCGGGAAACCTAAGGCTGGAGCATCAAACATGAGCCAGTCCCAGACATGACAAATCCGCCAGTGAAGTATCGGAGCCAAGGTGTCTGCTACTGCATGAGAAGAGCTTTGCTGAAACCAACCTTGCCCACACTCACCCCCATCTTTTGTACAGCTAATGGCAATCCGTTGGTCACGAGCCGCACTCTCACCTATTCTCACGCCTGTTAGCATGAGAAGCTTCTCGCCGTGCTGCTGGCGTACCTTTTCCAGTTCCCGCTCCATGCTCATCACCTTCAGTTTGGGGGTACACCAACGGAAAGTATTGCTGGGAGGTGGTACACCCCGCCCTAGCATATACACAAAATAGCGATGATCCAGTTCGGGAAGGACTATGCGGGTATCAACCCCTCGCTTACGCAGGGCTTCCAGGATGCCTAATGCAGCAGCATGAAGGGGAGGTAACTCCTGCCGAGTATCAGCATAAAGAACTGTTAGACTTTCCGGCTTAGGAATGCGCTCTGTCTCAATCAAATGAAGCACTAGCGTTACGGTTGCGGAAGAATCTTTCCCACCGCTGAATGCAACTGCCCAGTGCTTGTACAAAGCGCCGTAGTGTGATAAAGACTCAGCAGAAAGCTCGATGCTCTTAGAGAGCGTCAAGCGATCTTCTTCAAATAAGCTCGGTGTCCTCAAACTCTCCGTACCTCATCGTATTCCTTTACTCAAGGTAACCTGAATGCGGCACTTCTATAGCAGAGGCTCTCAAGCAAACAATAATAGCGATCGCGATTCAGTGTATTTTTTTATAAAAATCTACTTAAATCAAAACCATCTTCAGGAGATTCTTTTTTAAATCTCTCAGCATTTAAAATCAACAAAAGCCGTTCCGAATAATCTACCGCTCCCCGCAACTCATCACGCAGAATATCAAGCCCCCCGTTAGCATACTCTTCAAAAATATGGGTTCGGCTTTCTTCAGAGGTTTCATCAAAAATAGAGAGAATTTTTGCGTCTTTAGTCTGAGCGATCGCTAATAACTTGAACACCAAGTCATATCCTCGTGAAACAAAAACCTCTAGCGCAATGGGAGAGGGCTCTTTGGTGATTGTTCCCAGAGGCGATCGCTTTTTTCGCTTTGCCCCTAATGCCGCCGCAAATACCATCACATCAGCATAAGTTTGGAAAGGTCCAGTTGTGTTGTATGAGTCTACTAAAGCTTTCACCAAATCAGCTTTATCTTTGGCAACCCTAATTCTGTTTGTAGCCATTGTGTTGATTATTTAGTTTCTCGCTATCTTAACAGAACCTTTTAATCAAAAAGAATTGTCCTCAAACTGAAAGTCTGGGGCTAGACGAACCAAGCCTGCACAGGCGGATTTATACTATAGCCATCGTCGGCAGGCGTAAGTTTTGTGTAGCCTCGATTTTTGATCGCTAGGTATTTTTTCTTATATTGGGATTCCCCTGGAGAGTTTCCGATCTCTGTAAAATCACCTCCATTTTCCCCGCTCCCCAGTCCTAATTCATCCCGTTAGTTTTAAAACACCTAATATTTCTTAGGACTTATGCACAGATGCTGCATAGAGTAGGGGCGAGACATACCTCGCCCCTACAGATAGCGGTTCAAAGGTAAATTTGCGTAAGTCCTGTTTGTAATGAAAGTTACATTCTTTATTTCATTTTTATGGATACTTAATCATAAGAATTATCCCTAAATCGAGAAGTAAACTTTTAGAGAGATAAATTTGTATTAAAAAGTACATTAACTGGAAATATCAGGAATGAATATTATTGCTATTATTTCTGAAAACCTTCTTGTTAAAGGAACTCATAAATTTTACATAAAGATATATTTATATAATTTATGAGGCATAATGATTGAGAAAAATCCAGCTTTATACTCACAAGCTATTCACATTATTGAGATAGTATAGATGGCAAACAAACCTATAGTTAGCTGGATTACTGTGTAGCTAATCCTCCGAGCATCTTCCTGACGTATCAGATATATGGTGGAGCATTACTATGGGTATCTTAATCGACTATCAGACTGACCAATCTTTGTTGCATTTGGAGCTACTTCCCTTGCTAGCCTTCACTACTTACTTTGATATCAACCAAATCAACACAATTCAGCAAATTAGTGCCACTGTAATTAATGTAAGTGGTCGTCAGCGTATGCTGTGCCAACAGACAGCACTCTTGTCGCTTCAGCTTGTATGTAGTAAGCACGTCTGTGACAGGGAACGATTACGCTCCAGTTTGCTGGAAGCGAGCGAGCTAATGGAAAAGTCTCATCAGGGACTAATCTACGGAGACGACTCCATGAACCTTCCAGGCAAGCCATCTTCCGTCGTTAAAGCGATGTACTTCGACTCGCCCTTATATTTAGATAGGCAAATGCGCTGCTACATCGCTGAAGTTAGAGCCTTAATCGAGGCTTCAGAGACGGAACTCACACAGGATAATCCACATCTTACTTATATTTTAAAAGCGGCTTCAACGGAGTTGCTTGCTTCCTTAGATACTGTAGTAAGTCAGCATCAAAAGGAAAGTGATACTGAACAACTAGCGATCTACATTAACCAAGCCACACTTTACGACCAAGCTTGTAGCGCAACCATTGTTGCCCAATCCCAAGCCCAGCAACTCGAAAAAACATTACGTGACTTACAACAAACTCAATCTCAGCTAATTCAGATCGAAAAAATAGCGGGATTAGGTCAGCTGGTGGCAGGTGTCGCTCACGAAATCAATAACCCTGTTAACTGCATTGCTGGAAATCTGAACCATGCCAGTAACTATATCCAAGATTTACTGGCTCTCCTACATCTCTATCAGAAACACTATCCCAACCCGGATTTTGAAATTCTTGACTTGATAAAAACTATTGACCTAGATTTCATACTCCAAGATATGCCTGAACTAATGTCGTCCATGAAAATGGGGGCAGAGCGCATTTGTCAGATTGTGCGTTCCTTGCAGAATTTCTCCCGCTTGGAGGACACCCAGATGAAGCCAGTAAATATTCATGAAGGTCTAGATTGCACGCTATTGATTTTGAAAAACCGACTCAAAGGCATGGCAGGGCATTCCGACATCAAGATTGTTAAGCAGTACAGTGAGTTACCGCCAGTAGAGTGTTATGCGGGACAGCTCAATCAAGTTTTTATGAATATTCTCAGTAATGCGATCGATGCGCTCAGTGACGGCAATAGTAAGCGATCGCCTCAAGATATTCGCAACCACCCCAGCCAGATCACGATCCGCACAGAAGTTTTGCGCTCTAATATTGTCAAGATCTCAATTGCCGATAATGGTCCCGGTATCACCGAGGCAGTAAAGGCACGACTGTTTGAGCCATTTTTCACGACTAAGCCAATGGGCAAGGGCACAGGTTTGGGTTTATCAATCAGCTATCAGATTGTGGTAGAAAAGCACAAAGGCTTACTCTGGTGTGAGTCAAAGCCTGGAAAAGGGACAGAATTTTGTATAGAAATACCCATCTGCCAAAGCAATGAGTTATCCCCCTACCGCGTCATAAAGCAGTTAGAAATGTGCACCAGCCAAGCCTGAGAATATGGAGACATAACCCCAGCCTTCCCCAGCTACCCCAGCTTTACTAAAAATCCGAGGGTGGTTAGCCACACCTGAATACGT
>DATNQT010000291.1:0-4990 GCA_036703885.1 Candidatus Sericytochromatia bacterium | reverse complement strand
AGTATCTATTCAAAACTCAAAGGATTCTTGACGAGGACAGCTAACTCGCAAAAAATTATCTAAATCGTCATACGTACCAGCATAGGTGACGGTAGGAGACTCATAACCTTTCAGATGGACTGTATGTTGCTTGAAGCCAATAGTTTGCTTTCCTGCATCTGAAATGTAGCGGTAGGTGTCTTCTCCCAAAGCAATATCTAGACCAATTTGCTTCGTAGAAGATTCCAAGCGAAAGGCAGCATTCACGGTATCACCGATCGCAGTATAGTCTGGGCGATCGCCACTTCCGGTGTTACCAACCATTGCATAACCCGTATTGAGTCCCGTCCCAATTCGCAATGGAAAGGGTAGGGGATACTGCTTACTAAGAGCAGCCGTCATCTTATGCAGGTCATTCACTGCTTGCAAAATATTCATGGCTTCTTCATTACTGACCCCTTGAGAGCCATGAAACCATATTGCCATGACCGCATCACCAATGTATTTATCGACCCAACTACCCGACTTACGAATAATATTCCCCGACTGACGGAACCAAGTGCCAATTACTGCCGAAAGGATTTTTTCATCAAGTTGGCGAGTTAGGACTGTGAAGTCGCGGATATCCACCACCATCACCGACATCAGGCGGCGGACGTGCAAGGTCGAAGTTAGAGTTTCTTTTTCGGTTGGCTGAGAAAAGTCACTATTGCTCTTGGTCGATGGGCAATGAAATTCTAAATCGGTCTGACCGAAGGTAAGGCGATCGCCATTACGCAAAGTCACGGGAATACTGACTCGCCGTCCATTGACAAAAGAACCATTACGGCTTCCCAAATCAATGAGATAGAAATCCCCAGTTTCAGTACACTGCAACATGGCGTGGTTCCGGGAAATCCACCGATCCGACAGGACAAAGTTGTTATCATCACTACGACCCACAGTCCAGCAGTTACTACCCACCAATGGCAGATAGCGATTTCCGGTGTCGGTCGGAAGAAGTAAATAGGGAGTGGATCGCAGAGTCACCACAGGCACAGATGCAAAGAAGGGTTTAAAACAATTGTTGCTCTAGTAGATGCATTCTTGAGCCAATCTAGTGATTCCGGAAAAATAACCGCCAACTAGACCAATCGTGAACAATTAATTATTCACACTATACATTTAGCATTGATTCAGGCCATAGACGCTGCCACCCAAAACAGACTATCTACCAAAATTGTACTCAAGACTGCGCCACTAAATGCCCACCAATATAATTGTCCTTTCCCTAAAGACCAAAGACCAACGACCAGAAGCGTCCCAACTAATACAATTGCCCAGCTAATTCCCCACGGTGTCTGAACTTCAGCGATCGCATTTTGAAAAATCGGTGTCGCTAAGGCTGGGTCAACTCGCATCACCTGACGCCAATGTGGAATTAAATCTACTACATAAAAATATACATCTGTTAGTGCCGTACCGAAGAGGGAACCCAGGTAAAACAGATTTCCTACTTTCCCCCAACCCCGCCATAAACCCCACAGGGCAAACGGTAGACCAATGGCTTCTACTGGTAAGTGAATTAGAGGTTCCCAACGTAACCAACCCCAATAAATTGACCCAGCTAGCCAACTCCAACTGAATCCTAAGAGCAAGTCGCCCCAAATTTGTGTTGTCTGATGTTTTAAGAGCGCTAACCCTAGCCATACCCAACCGAGGGTCATTATTAAACTTAACAATGGCAGTTGCCGGACTAAGGGCGCTTGGGCAAACACTGGTACGGAAACTAGAAAAGATGCAGCGGCGAAGACTAACCACGCTTGACGATTGCTCTTCGACCACGCTTCGCTAGCGCCGATTACAGGAAATTTATGAGAGAGAAAAAATTGCTCTGACTGGTCTGAGTAGCCAGCAGGGGAAGGAGAGAACCAGGTATTGTTAAACAAGATGACGTTAATTTTCTTTACTTATCTTTATATATCTAAAGATATCACAGGATATATCCCCAGGGGGGGGATAACTACAATCTTATTTTAATTTTGGCTAGCTGACCAGTCACTATGATGTTGGCTTTTTCCCCTCGTCCATATCTCTTCTGACAGAGAAAGCGCCGAATACTTAGAGGGAAAGTACTCAGCATCCTCACACGAGAGTTCCGGCGCGTCTTTTTCTGAACACTCCCATCCCATCAGCTAACTTGCCCAAGAAAGTGAGAGTCAGTAATACTTGAGCGAGACTATTTGAAACATTTACAGGAGTCTAAGAATGACTGTTAAGCTGTGGACACGACGAATTAGGGAGAGATAAATAAAGATATGGTCGCTTCGCAACGTCAGTTATTCAAGCTTTTCGGTGCGGGTATCTTACTTTCGTCCCTCGCCTATCCCTTAAAAGTTCTCAGCAGTAACCCGGCACCAGAATTAACATTAGCTGCTACAAGCAACGCTGCAACACAGACAAGCCAAATCAATCTTGTTCAAGCTGTGGTGCTGGGTATGGTGCAAGGGTTGACAGAATTTCTGCCTATTAGCAGTACCGCTCACTTAAAGGTGATACCAGTAGCGTTAGGCTGGGGCGATCCGGGGGTTGCTTATACTGCCATCATTCAGTTAGGCAGCATTGCAGCGGTGCTTTGGTATTTCTGGGGAGATTTGGTTGAAATCACAACGGGAGCCTTTAAAGCCATCCGCAGGTCTGAGTATCAATCGAATGAATTCCGCATGGCGCTGGGAATTGGGTTAGGAAGCCTACCGATTATCTTTTTTGGATTGCTGATTAAGGTGTTGATTCCCGATTTTGATAAGTCACCCCTGCGAAGTCTAGCGGCGATCGCTTGTGCCTCAATAGTTATGTCGCTGTTATTGGGACTGGCAGAAAAAATCGGTCAGCGCAAGCGCGACTTCGATACTTTAGGGGTTCAGGATGGCATTTTAATGGGATTAGCTCAAGCAATGTCGTTAATCCCTGGTGTCTCACGATCTGGTTCCACTATGACAGCCGGGTTATTTATGGGTTTAGAGCGAGCAACAGCCGCCCGTTTTTCCTTTCTACTAGGTATTCCCGCGATTACCTTAGCGGGTTTAGTGGAATTAAAGGATGTTGTTCAAGAGGGAGTGGGGGATGCTGGAATAATTTCCCTCATCGTGGGGGTAATTTCAGCGGGGGTATTTTCCTACCTATCGATCGCGTGGTTATTGAACTTCCTGAAGACTCAGAGTACCTGGGTATTCATCTGGTATCGCTTATTGTTTGGAGTGGCAATTTTGAGTGCGATCTATGCAGGACGGCTGCCAAACATCTAGCAAACATTAATTCCAGCTTTTTCAGCCGCGATGCCACTGGCGAGTCTATTTGCGGTGATTGCTTATTTCTGGAAAGAGGTTAAGGAATTGGTCGCAGGGACAGTAAGGGCGATCGCTGACTAAGACTACCAGGACACAATCCTTTAGACTGGCATTAGGGCTGTTGCTTGGTACGGTTCCCTATGAGTGATTCGATTCGTCCGGCATTAATTACTAAAGTTCTCCCCGACTCGATTGCGGCTGAAGTTGGATTTGAGCCGGGAGATGCGATCGTTGCTATTAATGGTACGCGCCCCCGCGACCTTATCGACTATCAGTTTTTATGCGCAGATGAAGTGCTAGAACTGGAAGTTCTCGATGCAACGGGTAAGAGTCATTCAGTAGAAATTGAGAAAGACTACGACGACGATTTAGGGCTGGAATTTGAAACAGCTTTGTTTGATGGCTTGATTCAGTGCAATAACCGTTGCCCATTTTGCTTCATCGACCAGCAGCCACCGGGTAGACGGCAGACATTGTACCTCAAAGACGACGACTATCGCCTCAGCTTTCTCTACGGTTCTTACTTAACCCTCACCAACCTCACCCAAAAAGAGTGGAACCGGATCGAACAGATGCGGTTGTCTCCCCTCTATGTCTCCGTCCATGCCACTGAACCGGATATTCGCAGGCGCTTGCTAAAAAATCATCGCGCAGGGGAAATATTAGAGCAGCTAAAGTGGTTTCAAGAGCGACGGCTGCAAATTCATGCTCAGGTTGTGGTTTGTCCGGGTATCAATGATGGCATTCACTTGGAACGTACTCTCTTGGATTTGGCAAAATTTCACACAGGAGAAGTGCCAGCAGTTGCTTCAGCAGCTGTAGTACCCGTGGGGTTAACCCGCTTTCGACCAACAGAAGATGAGTTGACGCCTGTAAGTCGTGAGAAAGCCGTTGAGGTGATACATCAAGTTCAGGCACTTCAGGATAAATTTCGCCACCAGTTAGGGTCTACTTTTGCTTGGCTAGCTGACGAGTGGTTTTTGATAGCAGGAGAGGAGTTACCGCCGCAGTCCCATTACGAAGATTATCCTCAAATCGGCAACGGTGTAGGTTCGATTCGCCAATTCCTCAAACAGTTTCAGGACATCGCCTCTCGGAAACTGCCACGAAAAGTGAAGACACCCCGAAGCTTTACTTGGGTAGTCGGTAATGCTGTGGAAAAAGCGTTTGAGCCTCTTGTTCGGCAGTTAAATGCAGTAGAAGGGCTAGAAGTAAGGCTGGTGGCGCTGCGTAGCGATTATTGGGGACAGGAGATTACTGTTACTGGATTGCTAACTGGACAAGATTTGCTTAGGGAATTGCATGGGAAGGATTTAGGCGACGCGATTATCCTACCTTCTCTAATGCTGAAGCAGGGAGATACGCGCTTTCTCGATGACATGACGGTTGAAGAACTCGCCCATCAGTTGGGGATTCAGATTCTGCCTGTCAACGGCATTGAGGAATTGATTCAAGGCGTTATATCGTATCCATTGAAGTCTCCATAGTTAGGGTAGATGTGGAGACGTTCTAGATGCTTATCCTTTGAATCTAAGCTGTTTATTCTATCTCACCATTTCTGCCAATAGCAGATTGTTTCCTCTAGGGATAATACATCGAGAGCGATCGCACTACTTCAATACAACAATTCTTCTCCCCCCTTTTTAAGGGGGGCTGGGGGGGATCTAAATGTCTAACACCAACGA
>DATNQT010000290.1:0-7937 GCA_036703885.1 Candidatus Sericytochromatia bacterium | reverse complement strand
CGGTCTTTAGCACGGCTTTGTGCCCAGCTGATTACCGCATCCAAGTACTCGATCAGTTGCTTCCGGTTCGGTTGGATGCTATCAAAAGCACCAGAGTAAATTAAAGCTTCTAATGCCCTGCGGTTAACTGCACGTAGATCGACGCGATCGCACAAATCCCCCAGAGATTTAAACGCTCCTTCCCTACTACGAGTCTCTAAAATACACTCGATCGCTCCCTGCCCCAAATTCCGGACAGCCGATAGTCCAAACAAAATTTTGCCCGATACAGGTGTGAAATCAATCTCAGAACGATTAATATCCGGTTGCTCTACCTTGATTCCCATACTCGAACAGGTAGCCATATATTTCTGCACCTTATCTTGGGTGCCACTACTAGCCGTTAGCAGTGCTGCCATATACTCAACTGGATAATTTGCTTTCAAATAAGCCGTTTGATAAGTTACATAACCATAAGCTGTTGAATGAGATTTATTAAAGCAATTTGAAGCCACTAAACCATTTGCCAATATAAAGTTATGGTCGCGCTCTACACCAATGTCATAAACGGCTTGAGTACCTAATGATTGGCGACCAATAATTTTAGCCACTGTTATCGCTCCTGTTTTGAAAGTGCTGAGTGCTGTTAGCTCAAGGGGGCGTAGCCCGTGTTGAGCATACCGGAGCCAAGGGTGAGTAGACCATATTGGGGTTTTCTTGGAAGTCCCTAACAACTACAACCAACTCCCTTTTGGCTCGGTTGCTCTACTGTTTAGCGGTTAAAAACTGACGCAGCCGCAGTAAATTTAGGGTTTGACCCAGATTCAGGGGCAGCAGAGACACCCCCTCTAAGCGCGATTGCACCCAACCTTCTCCCCAGTACCACTCGTGATAACCATCAATTCCCTGGCTCAATAGCAAGCGCAAACAGTTAGAGTCTTGCACTTCTACCTGATGTTGAATTGCTACAGGTCCTGTCCAGGTAGTGAAGGTCAATCCTTGATGCAGTTGTTCCGGTAGCCCTGCCGAAAAGCTCTGGGGCCACAGCCACCGACGCAGCTGCTCGGAATTTAGCAGACTGTCACGGATGATCGTTTGTGGGGCTTCCACTTCAATCCGGAGATGACTTTGTTGAAAGGTTCCTAGCATATTAACTTAAGCATATTTAAATCAGTCCTTGACGCTTATGGTATCCCAACCCTTCACGATTGAAGACCCAACTCTCAGCTCAAGATTGACCCTCGCACCAACTTCACCTGGGGTCTTCCAGGCGATTAAGATAAAAATAGAGTCTGTTAAGAAGTGTAAGGTTTTTTCATGGCTGATCAGTTAATTCGCGCCACAGCGGCGGAGGGTGGTATTCGAGCCGTTGGCGTTATTACAACACGCCTCACCGAAGAAGCCCGACGGCGTCACAAGCTCTCCTATGTGGCGACAGCTGCGCTGGGTCGTACTATGTCGGCAGGTCTGTTGCTAGCATCTAGTATGAAGCGCGAGGGTTCTAGGGTCAATATTCGGATTAAGGGCGAAGGTCCCATCGGCGGGATTCTTATTGATGCTGGATTAGACGGAACTGTAAGAGGTTATGTAGAAAACCCAGCCATTGAACTGCCCCCGAACGATCGCGGTAAACTCGATGTCGGCGGTGCAGTCGGTCATGATGGTTACCTCTATGTTGTCCGAGACGTTGGCTATGGCTACCCCTATTCCAGTACTGTTGAGCTAGTTTCAGGTGAAATTGGCGATGACATCGCTCACTATCTGGTAACCTCCGAACAAACGCCATCTGCTTTAGTTGTTGGTGTATTTGTTGGGGCAGATGGCGTTACGGCAGCTGGAGGCATATTAGTACAAGTTTTGCCCAAGGCAGCCAGAGACGAAGCTCTAGTACAAACTCTAGAATCTCGCGTCGCTAAACTGTCGGGATTTACACCCTTGTTACAGGAAGGCAAGACGTTGCCAGAGATTTTTGAACAGCTACTGGGTGATATGAATTTGGTCATTCTGCCAGAAGTCCAGATGGTGCGTTTTCACTGTGCTTGCTCGTTTGATCGCGTTTTGGGGGCTTTGAAGATGCTGGGCGAAGCGGAACTCCAGGATATGATCGAAAAAGATGATGGAGCTGAGGCAACTTGCCACTTCTGTGCCGAAGTGTATCAGGCTAGCCGTGATGAACTAGTTCAGTTGATTGAAGATTTGCGAACTGAGTCGGTTTAAGTACTCCTCATCGCTACAATACCTTGTCGCTACCCACAGTCAGGACTTACGCACGGACACCACATTACGCACGGACACCACATATTGTAGGGGCGCACGACCGTGCGCCCCTACAAATAGGACTTCAAAGATCAATTTGCGTAAGTCCTAAGTTTTGTTGATGAAACTTTGTTGAAAAGTCAGCTCCTACTGAGAAAATACTCCTGTAGAGCCTGCTCACCCCTGTAAGTAGATAAAAAGATTGAGGATTCTCAAATATTTTGGGTAGCAAGAATCGGAGAAAATTATAGGTAACGACAAGGTTTGATGCTAAGAGTACGTGAGGGAGTTCATCTTTTCAAGATGGGTCATTTGTTAAACTACACTCACAAGGCGGAGCAAAGCGTGAGGATGTAGCGTGTTGTACTCACTTGTTATTTGCGTTTACCTTAATAGCGAGGCATATAGCGACAAATGACGATTGACCGACTGACAACAAATGACAAACTAGTAAGCACGCTGAATTAGCTGTAGTGCGTGGTGTGAGTTATGACAAGAGATCGAGAAATTCCTGACCCTTGGACTGAGTCGAAGTCTTCAAAGTCCAGTCAGCTTAATGGGAGGCAACGCACGAGAAGTATCTTTGGTGGAAAGCGTCCCTTTGTTCGTTCCACCTCAGGAGTCCCCGACGGAAAACTATCTCGTAGGGGTTCACGACACTTACCTGCCCCCCCTGAAGGGCTTTCGGTTTCTCAATCGTTGCCTACAACCGACGTACCTCCATCAGAATCGTCAAAAAAGCGTCGGCTACTTAGGCAACGCTTTTCCTTCAGTTTGCGGTTCTGGGCAATTTTAATCGTACTGATTTCTAGTGGGGTGGGATTGACGGCAGTAGCCCTGTTGCTGAAGCTGCCAACGGTTCCCAATTGCCCTGCAACGTTTTGGCCGACCGCCTCGGCGTCGATGCGCCTTTATTGTGCTCAGTTGGCGGCAAATAAGCAGACAGCAGAGAATTTATTACAAGCGATCGCTTTAGTTGAGGAGTTGCCTGCCGACCATCCATTGCGCCCAGAAATTAACCGTCACATCGAACAATGGTCGTCGGATATCTTAATTATCGGTGACCAAAAGTTCCAGGCGGGTCAGCTTGATGAAGCGATTAAGATTGCCAAACGCATTCCGGCGGGGGTTTCTGCGCAAAAGCTGGTAGAAAAGCGGATTGAGCATTGGCAAACTATCTGGTCGCAGGGACAAGCAATTTATGACAAAGCTGACGCCCTGTTGAGGCAGTCAAAGTGGACTCAGGCGTTCCAAGAAGCCGTAAAACTCACCTCTGTAGACAATAAATATTGGGCAACCACGAAATACGAGCAACTGAGTAAACTGGTTCAGCTTGCCAAAGAAGCCAGTGCCCAGCTAGATAAAGCCTACGAGTTGAGTAGAAGCGATAACGTAGATGATATTTTGGCAGCGATTAAGCAGGCACAGAAAATCTCTTCTCAGAGTTACGCCTACACAGAGGCTCAGAAGTTGATTGCCGACAGTGGGAAGAAGCTCTTGAAGATTGCAGAGTACCGCCTCGACCAACGTAACGGGCAAGGGGTGATTGAAATTGCCGAGAAAATTCCCTCTAACCTCAAATTACAGGCAGAAAAAGCGGACTTGCTGAATTTAGGTCGTGCCTTATCGAAGGCGGCATCAGGGACAATTTCGGCTTTAGAAGAGGCGATCGCATTTGCCCAAAAGGTGGGAACAGGTCGTCCCCTGTTTGCCAAAGGACAACAACTTGTGAGTCGTTGGCAGCGAGAAGTTCAAGACATTACTCAGTTGGAACAGGCGCGAACCTTTGCCAGTTCTGGATTACCTGCTGACTTAAAAACAGCAATTGCCCAAGCCCAGCAAATTGCTAGTGGCAATCCTCGTTACTCAGAAGCACGGGATGAAATTAGCCGTTGGACTCGTCAAGTTGA
Organism: Candidatus Sericytochromatia bacterium; assembly: GCA_036703885.1. GTDB lineage: Bacteria > Cyanobacteriota > Cyanobacteriia > Cyanobacteriales > Coleofasciculaceae > CADCTM01. Next base: position 3,792 of record DATNQT010000290.1, on the reverse strand, counting down.
GACGATGGAAGACCAGCCCTATCTCGACCGAGCAACACAAATTGCTAATTTTGGGGGACCTGCCTCGCTGCAAGAAGCGATTCAAGAAGCCCGTCGCATTGCTCCAGGTCGTGCTCTTTACAAGCAAGCCCAAGACAAAATTGCCCAGTGGACTGACACGATTCAACGACAGCAAGACCAGCCGTTCCTCGACCAAGCACGGGCTTTGGCAAGCGCGGGTAATCTGCCTGCGGCGATTACGGCGGCTCAACAGATTCGTTCAGGACGGGCACTTTCCGGTGAAGCACAAAGCGATATCGAAAGTTGGCAGGCAGAAATTCGGGGTCAGCAGCGTTTACAGGAAGCTTACCAAACGGCTGTGCCTGCAACAGCTGAAGCGCTTTCCGCTGCCATTCGAGTAGCAAGGCAAGTACCGAGTTCGTCGAAATCGGTGGCGGATGCGAGAACGATGATCAATCGCTGGAGCGATCAACTTTTAGCGATCGCACAGGATCGGTCGTCCTACAATATTCGGGAGGCGATCGCGATCGCTAGCATGATTCCTTCGAGTGCTAGCGCTTATGATGCCGCTCAACAGCAAATTCAGTCCTGGCAAAAGATTTTAGAGCCACCACCGGTTATCTTACCGCAACCCTCGCCAACAGGTACTTAGTTTGCAGAGCTTTCTAATCCCTAGTTAGGTCATCAACCCTATGCACTATTGGGCAAAAATCCCAATGGTTGTTTCAATCAAGGAAAACGTCTGCTATGTTAGCCTAAGCGATCGCAGCAGGTGTTAATTGAGATTCGTGTTCGACTTCAAAGACATGAGCATAGAGATTGGCAAGGATTTGCTTTCCCTCTTGAGTTAATTTCAAATATTCCAAGGCATTAGTGATGTATGGATAAACGCTATTCCAATAAAACTTGGGGTAGTTGAGTCGTAAATCTTCAGGATGGCGGTAACCCAATTGCTTGTTCACACCCGTCTCTTCAAACTCGTAGAATAAAGCAGGAATCTTTTGCAGGTAGCGCGGGTCACTCAATTGCCCGATCAGATCGGCAGCTCTGACTAAACCCGGGTAGTTGCTCGTATCTTGGTGATCGGAGTCCAAGGGTACGGGGAAACGGGTCAGTTCGATATTGGCTTTAATCGTTTCAGCATCAATTAATTTGTGACCGCCAAATCGCTCTTCAACAAAGAGTTTACCTCGGTCAACATGATAAAGAGTGAGGCTGGCATCTGTAGCACCAAGAGGAAGGGTAACTGTCGTGCCATCCTTACCCGTGGCGTAGGTTCTAAAGGCAACCCGATCTTGGCGACAGACTCCTTTAACATAGCCAATATCGTGACACATCAGAGAAATGATAAAGTGCAACCAGTCCTCAGAGGAAACGCCACCTTCGCGGATGTGCTTACCTCGTAGGATTTCTTGCCCTACTAAGGTCACGAAGATAGTATGTTCGACGTTGTGATAAAGGGCGTTACTATTGGCAATATTCTCCAAAGCCATATTTCCGACCCAACTGATAATCTCAGCATAGTCCACGTTCAGACCTCCATAAGCTGAGGAGTATCCGGCTCTTACTTCAGGCACGGCAGCCTCTATCAAAAGCTTAGTGGGATTAAACATTGATACCCCTTGTTCTTTTATTATTCAGAAAAATTTAAAAGCGTCCCACCTAGACTTAGCACGGTTGTTCGGACTTACGGGTATTTTTACACAGGAACCCAGCTTTTGGCACAGCAACCAATCAGCCTACTAATGGTGGATTGAATAATTCTCAAAGCCTTTGATATATAAACATCGCAGCTTTATCTAGGGAGTTTCTTTATAGAACTTCCTTAGATGATTGCGAACAGCATGATTGATTCGCTAAAAGTCTAATTACCCGACTCTAAAGGACGAGGTAAGGTATTCAAATCGCCTGATGTGGCAAAGATTGTAGAGTTTTTATCAGGGGTTCATCGCAACGTTTCACCACCTCATTTCCCCGGAGCCTTATCGGAACCATAATCATGCCAGTACCGATTTCCCTTGTTATCACTGTATACAATCGAGAGCGTTACCTGAGCGCTGCTATTGAAAGTGTTCTGGCACAGACGAGGAAGGACTTCGAGCTGCTGATCTGGGACGACGGTTCAACAGATAGCTCTGTAGAGATTGCTAAAGAATACGCCAAACGCGATCGCCGTATCCGAGTAGTAGCGGCAGAACATCAGGGACGAACCCCCTCCCTCAACGAAGCGATCGCTCAAACCAAAGGTAGCTACATCGGCTTGGTAGATAGTGACGATCTCTTAGCTCCGACCGCTTTGGAGGAAACAGCTGCGGTGTTGGAAGCCGATCCCGTGGTGGGTTGGGTCTACACAGACTACATGGATATTGACCGGCAAGGCAAGGTCATGGGCTACGGCAAGCGCTGTTGCATTCCTTACTCGAAACAGCGACTCTTGGTTGATTTCATGACCTTCCACTTCCGGCTGATGCGTCGCCAAGCCTTCGAGCAGGTGGGTGGCTTTGATGAGTCCTACCTTTATGCAGAGGACTATGACCTCTGTTTGAAGCTGTCAGAAGTGACAGAGGTACGGCATATCAACAAGCCGCTCTATTACTACCGCTGCCATCAGGCGAGTGTTACCAATCAATATCAGAGCCAGCAGACTCAAGACTGTCACGGAGCAATTGAGCGAGCCATTCAACGTCGGGGACTCGGTGACTCCTGCCAGGTAAGCTTGGAAGTTTTGAGTGAGTTTCCCTTCAAGTCCAGAATCAAAATTGCCGTCAAAAAAGTGAGTAGCCTGGTGCTGGCGGCACTGCCTCTAGTCGGTGCAATGGCAACTCGTCCGGTACTGGCTCAATCAATAACCTCAGCAGGTGATCGCACCAACACCCTCGTCACCCCCGATGGCGATCGTATTGATATCACAGGGGGTCGGCTATCCAGAGATGGAGCCAATCTCTTCCACAGCTTTAACAAATTTGGTCTTGACCCCAACCAAACAGCAAACTTTGTCTCCACTCCATCGATTCAGAATATCCTCGGTCGCGTCAACGGTGGTCAGCCTTCGGTGATTAACGGTCTAATCCAGGTTACGGGTGGCAACTCCAACCTTTACCTGATGAATCCTTCTGGCATCATCTTCGGCTCAAATGCCCGTCTCAACGTACCCGCAGACTTCATCGCTACTACCGCCACCAGCATCGGCATTGGCAACGGCTGGTTCAATGCTAAAGGTGATAATAACTACCGTGATTTAGTCGGAACGCCTAATGGCTTTGCCTTCAACACCGCACAACCCGGAGCTATTGTCAATGCCGGAGAGTTAGGTGTGGATGCAGGAAAGAACTTAGCCCTAGTGGGCGGCACAGTCATCAACACCGGAACCTTGACAGCACCTGGGGGTAATATCACCGTGGCAAGCGTACCGGGAGCGAGTGTGATGCGCCTCAGTAAACCTGGGTATTTGCTGAGTTTGGAAGTTCCCTCGTCAGACACATCTAGCACCCAGCCAGGAAATTGGACGATGCCAATTTTATCGTTACCTCAATTGCTGACAGGACCCGGTGCAGAACAAGCAACAGGCGTGAGTGTCAATAGCAATGGTCAGGTAGTACTGACGAGTTCTGGTATTCAAGTGCCATCAGACACGGGTACGACGATTGTGTCTGGCTCTCTCGATACATCATCAGGTCAGATTGGGGGTAGGGTAAATGTTTTAGGGGATAAGGTAGGGCTAGCTAGTGCCAATATTAATGCTTCGGGTGACCAAGGTGGCGGGGCGGTGCTAATTGGTGGGGATTATCAGGG
>DATNQT010000289.1:0-6195 GCA_036703885.1 Candidatus Sericytochromatia bacterium | reverse complement strand
TGTTCGGCTCGTTGACGTTCTTGTTCCGCCCGTTGACGTTCCTGTTCCACTAACTCTACTCCCCACGGCAACATTTCCCCAGTTTCATCACACCAACGCAACCAGTAACCCGTCCGATTTCCTTTAGTTCCCTGCCAGACTCCGAGAAATAGATTCAGCGCTTCAACCTTATAGTGATTATTTGTATTGGGCTGTTGCAGGTCATAACGCCCAGATTCATCTAACTGATAAACTTCTAGCAAGCCTGTTTTTGGCTCAAAAATTGCATATTGAGGCACTTGTAAAACTTGCTCATAAAAAAACCACTTCCCAGGAGGAAAAGTCGGTTTAATTGAATATTCGCTTCCTTCTGTTTCTGAAAGAAACTCCATCACAATTGCAGGGACTTCTCCTTGTAACTGTGGCGTATAACTTCGACGAATTTCCTCTCGCGAAACCCAAATTTGAGGCACATACATCCAATCGGGGGCTTTGACAACAATTTTGCTGTCCAAAGTGGCACAGACACCATAGTTAGTGCCAACTAACACATCCTCTTGCAGTCGCCCTGCTTGTTCCAAAGTTTCGGTTAGTGCCGCTGCTAATGAAGGCTGATCGATATTGTCCACTGGCTCATCAGGTAAGGGGAAATCATCAGGTAACTTCTCCCATGTGATTTTATAACTAGCTGTAGTGATCGCCATAGCGCACTTTCTCCCTACTCATGAGCCTTACCGTGATTGTAGATAATCGAGAGAGCCATAGATATTCAAAATTTTTAAAATCATAAAATAATTTATTTACCTCAATAGATAAGTCAGAAGAGCCAGTCTCACTAGTCAAATGCTTTCAAAAATTGTCGCGACTCTAAATTTGCCTCAATTTCTCTACGAGTGCGCCAGACTGGACGCAACTGCTTGCGGGCGTATAGTGCCAATTGGTCGCCTACATGGGAGTTTCCTGGCTGAGAGGCATTTCCATAAGTGTTGAGAACTTGAGCGCGAACAGGTTTAGAAAATTCGATCGCGGCAATATAAGTATCGCCAAGAATAGGTTGGAAGCGTTTATCGGGACTTGGGGCAAAATAGAGCGCCTGGAAAATCCCCAAATTCCCCGAACCGCCACTAGCCGGTAAATCCACCCCCGTTTGTTGATAGCGTAGCCGGAAAACTTCACCCCAAGGCACATCTAGACGACCGTAGTCACTCTTAACCTTACCCGCTACTGCTTCTAAGGTTGCCACTGCCGCCTGAGGATTTGCTAAACCGTCAGGAGTATTGCGGGGGTCTAATTCATTCCAGGGTTTAGCCCAAGCCGAGGAATTAGCTAAAGGATTACCAAAGTCCATCGCTTGCGCCCAGAAGGCAAATAATACCGCTCCTTGACTATCCGCTTCTGCTTGCCGATCCCACGCGGAGAGTACAGTTGCCGCCTCTTTAGCCAGTTGACTGCCATACTGTTGAGTAGCTGCAAGCAAGTCATCCAGAATGCGGTCTGCTAGTTCCATCCGGGTGGAGAATTTATCCTGAATTAACTTTAAGAAGCTAATTTTGGAGTCTTCTAAAAGCATCCGCACAGCACGCTGCGTCCGGAACGACATGAAACGCGGTGCCATGTAAGAGGGATAATTTTTGGGATTTAAGACCTGTGGAAACGTGGTTGTCCAAGGGGGGTCATTGGTATTCTGCAACCAACCGCTTTTGGGGTCAACGACGCGGGGTAAATCTTGGTAAGGATGAGTTTTTGTCCACAACGTTGCCGATGTATTACCAGGAACGGGTTTCAGCCAGTAATTCCAATCCCCTTGGGGACGGACTGGGACTCGACCGTTGAATAAGTGTAGGATGTGCCCATCGCGATCGCCATACATTACCGTAAACATGGGCAATTGTAGGCGCTGGAGGATGGCTTCAAATTCGTTAAGGTTTTTCGCCCTTACCATATCCCAGTACTGTTCGAGGATACCAGAGGCGTCTAACCCTGTCACTCGTAGCGCTAAGGCTTTGTTACCCTTTTGGGCAACAACAGCGCCTTGAATGGCTTGATTGATAATTAGGGGTTCGTCCCGGAGACTGCCATCAGCTTGCTTTACCTTCAGAGTTTGGGTTTGAGTCTCGAAAGGACGCACCTTGCCATCGAAAACATAACCCCCCTCTGCTAAGGTCAATTCATAGACTCCCCAGCCGTTATGGGTATTGATCGTGTGTGTCCAACCCAAATACTCGTTAAAGGCGAATACCAGCATCGGTATCCCCACCAATGTCGCACCATAAACCTCAACTCCTGGCGCGTGTAGGTCGGCTTCATAAAGGAGAAATCGATCAGACCAAGGCAAGTGAGGATTTGCCAGAAGCATAGCATTCCCACTGGCTGAATGTTGAGGAGCGATCGCAATTGCATTAGAACCCGCTTGCCATTGTGCGATCGCATCGGTTGCGCTAGTATCTGATGCTGTCAAAAAAGTAAAATGTACTAACCGTTGGATATGTGCCAGGACATCCACACCCGTTATCGGTAAAACTGCCTTCACCTCATCGCTAATCTTGTCTGGATGTTGCTGTACATAGGCATTCATTCCTCCGGCAAACGCATCGAGATAACGACGCATTGAGTCACTTTGGTCGCCGTACCAAGATGCCGCACGAGTGGGAATGCCCAGCGTTCTCGCCTGTTTGTCTGATTCAACGAAGTCTTTTCCCCAATATTCGGCAGCCCGCCCCCGTGCTTGACCATAGAGACGTAGGATTAGATCGCCGTGGCTTGCTGCTTGCGCCCAGCCAAAGGCATGAAACAGTTCTGGCGCGTCCTTAGCAAAGATGTGAGGTACACCCCACGTATCCCAGAGAATTTCCGTTTTGGCAACGGGATTAGCCAAAGCCATCAAGCTAATTAAAATAATGCCGCACAGGACAAAGGCAAGTTGGGTAATGCGATTCAACTGGGTTGTTCAAAAGAATTCTTTACGGCTTATTATATTCCGATTTGTAATCAGAATTCCCCCCTTAATCCACTCTGGGAAAGGAGGGAAACTATCTTTCCTACCCTGATTCATGGGGAGGATTAGGGAGGGGTCTTCTGGATTTGTGCAACAGGTCTAATTCTTAACTCATTTGTTCAAAAGACTTTTTTCCTCAATAGCGGAATACAGCAGCTAACGGTGCATCATCTGGTACTTTTTCTGGCTCGACTGCATAGACAGTTCCCCCATTCAAAATTGTTTGAATCGCGGCTGCATTTAATAAATCTTCATCGCCCACCTCTGGATCTGGATGCAACTCAATCGTGTTGGTTTCGGGATTAAAGCTACCCCACTGTTGAACGCCAACAGCAACAAACAATTGATCAACTCGTCCGAAGTAAGCCGCTGAAACGGCTTCTTTAATATCATTAGAAGTTCGTCCGGTGGCTGTAAGTTCTTTATAGTGGTCGATCGCTTCTTGTATCTCCTGTAGGAAAATGGGTTCCACAATTTCCCAAGCTTGTGCTTGTAAATCTTCGGGCTTCGCGTTTTCCGGGCTACCTGTAATACCTGCCTCAACTAAATGCTCATAGGTATTCGCTCCTCGATAAATCGGAAAAAGATACTCTACTGCTGCTAACACTAGAGGCGCACGCTTTCCGCGCAGATATTTGTGCAATCCACCATCAACGGCATGAAAGAATTGCTCAATATCCCGATGGTTTTTATCCTGGTCAGGACTTCCTTGCCCATGAAAACTGCCTGCGTGTTGGAAAGAATTGTTGGTTCCCCCTTTTGGGGTACTCATACGTCGCTGACCATCCTTAGCCGTCTCGTCATACTGGAGGGTTTCGTCAAGACTTTTAGGCACGCCTTCCAATTTAATTTCTCTGACACTGGAGCGGGTACACTGAAATAGCTTGACATCCTTTTGGCTCAAAGCCAAAACATAATACCGCCCATCATTCGTTAAAGCCGGTAGTAGTGGTTTGAGATGAAAATGGTCGGCGACAATAACTAATTCATTAAAATCTAACGGTACGCTGTAATAGTTGCATACTCCCGAAGATAGAAAAATTGCCAGTCCATCATGCTGTTGCTGCCAAAAACTCTCGTCTGAATTAATGATGTCTTGGATTGGCTGTAGGATTTCTGATGCCTCTTTATCAGTCAAGCCATTTGCTTCTAAACTGCTTTGAGCTTCTCGGAGCAGATTTTTAAATCGAATCGGATTCTGTTGCATTTGTGCCCCAAGAGTGACAGGCATATAAATCGATACGCACAATCCCTCCGATTGTTCTACCAGGGTTTTGATTTCTTCTATGGACAATACGCTCATGTAGTTTACTCTCCTCTAAATTCTAAATCTTGATCTCATTGACCTTTAAAAAACGCGATCGCTTTCGCTATCAGCCTTAGGCTAGGCAGTCCAGCGCTTCGAGCTAGTTTCAATTTAACTATCTGGTCAAGTATCAACGTCTGACAAAAGTTAGAGGATTTTTTTGCTTTTATTAAGCAAACTTAATAATGCAAATTAAGATTTTTACAGACTAAATACTATGGCTCCTACTGCAATCATTACTGGTGCTTCTCAAGGTATTGGCAAGGCAACAACTCTTTTATTTGCCAGCAAAGGCTATGACTTGGTACTCGCAGCGCGTCAGGCTGACCGCCTAGAAGCTTTAGCCTCTGCCGTACGCAGCCTCGGTCGCGATGTATTAGCTGTTCCTACGGATGTGAAAGACCCTGCTCAAGTAAACACCCTCGTCGAAAAGGCTCTTACTCACTTTGGTTCTATCGACGTGCTGATTAATAATGCAGGCATTTATGCTTTAGGTTCGGTGGAGCAGTTCTCTCTGAGCGATTGGCATGAAATTATAGACATTAATCTTTGGGGCTATATCCACACAATCCATACACTGTTGCCTCATTTCCTGGAGCAGGGTAAGGGCACGATTGTTAATGTAAGTTCTATCGGCGGTAAGGTGCCCATTCCTTACCAAGTCCCTTATAGCGCTAGCAAGTATGCCGTCACTGGATTGACGGAATCACTACACGCAGAACTATCACCCAAAGGCATTCAGGTTTGCGGAATTCATCCAAATTTCATCAAAACTGACTTAATGGAACGGGCAATCTTTCGTGGTACTGATGAGCAGGATACTCAAGAGCGTCACGATTTAGTGGAGAAAGCGTTACAAACTCCTGTGCTAGAGAAGCCTGAGAAGGTGGCACAGGCGATTTGGGATGCCGTTGAACATAAGCGATCTGATGTGATGGTTGGATCAGCGAACGTGTCGAAGACAGCTTATCGGTTGTTTCCTAGCGCAATGCAGGGGGTATTCAGGAAAGCCTTTGCAACGAAAGAGAGCTGAATGTACTGATAAGGTTAACGGCATTTGACCTAATCTTACAGGGCTGGGAACGGGTCTAATTTTAATTTGAAGTAATCAGTTTAGTTGCGATCGCCTATCAAGATTCAGATTCCACAACATTAAGATTCAAGAAAGCGATCGCATTTTTTTAGGCGGAAGTTAAATAAGACTGCTCTATATATAGATACTCCCTCACCCTAGAGACTGATTACAGGAATTCCCTAACTCAACATAATTTAATTATTAAGTTGGCTCACGTTTATAAAAGAGTTTTATTGAAGTTCAGTTAAGGGTAGAGAGATGAACGAAGATTGGATAACGCTTGGGGGTATAACTTTAAACAAAGATTGGATAACGATTGGAGGTATAACTTTATTAGTTGCCCTAGGTAGTAGTTTAATTAGACCACGGGATATTCCTTGGGTAATACGTCTGGAACGACCTAAATGGCTATTTTTTGAGCCTGCAATACCGTTCATCTGGACAGCAATTTTCATTTGTGGGGCTTGGTCGGCTGTCATTGTTTGGGAAAAAGAACCAGGGAGCCTCAAAACTTGGTTATTAATGGCGCTTTACCTGTTAGTAGAAATTGTTACAGTCGCTTACATTCCGGCAACTGTAAGGCTACGGAGTTTAACAGTTGGTAAGGTTCTAGGAGGGCTTGGTGTAATCTTAGGAGTTCTACTAACGTTAAATGTTTTGCCGATTTCTAGAGAAGCGGCTCTCTTATTGGTTCCTTATTTAATTTGGACTCCAATTGGAACTTATACTACTGGGCAGATGATAGACCTCAATCCGAAGGCTGCATAGTCCTATTATTTATGCCTCTCTAAAGTATTGTGTAAGGATATAGGCGATCGCAGCACAAAACTCCTCATATTG
>DATNQT010000288.1:0-3981 GCA_036703885.1 Candidatus Sericytochromatia bacterium | reverse complement strand
AGAATACCTCGCTCAGAGTGATACCTTTACTCAGCAAGATGTTAGTCCTGCTCAAGACACGCGGATTCAAAACCTAGCGTTCCGCAACGATGTCGTATTCAGCGATGCCATTACAGGCAACAGCGGCAATGACAACCTGTTTGGCACGAATGGTGACGATACCATCTTGGGTCGAGGCGGCAATGACCAGCTTTTTGGCAGCGAGGGCGCAAATAAGCTTTATGGCGGTGCTGGCGACGATTTAATTTACGGTGGATCGAAGGCAGACCAAATTGATGGTGGTTTTGGTAACGACACCATTTTTGCCAGCGAGGGCAACAATACCATCTTTGGTGGTGCTGGTAATGACATTATCTACTCCGGTACTGGCAGCGATCGCATTAATGGTGGCGCTGGTAACGATACTCTTTGGCTTGGCGGTGGTCAGGATATCGTTGTCCTGGCAAGGGGCAATGGCGTTGATACCATCAACAATTTCCAGGATGGTCAAACTCGTCTGGGTTTGTCAGGTGGTCTAACGTTTGGGGATTTGGCGATCGCTCAAGGGGATGGCGCTACTCTAATCAGTGTAGGCAATGAACTTCTCGCCTCTCTAAGTTGGGTACAAGCCAGCAGTATCAACAGTTCTGACTTCACTAGTGTCTAGCGCTCTTCTGTCATTAGACTTCTTGCAGAAGTAGGGAAAAGGAAAAAGGCGCTCATGAACGTTCCTTTCCCCTTTTTCCCTTCTCCTTTCCCCCTATCTGGAGCAAGATTTCTGATTTTTGCAAGAGGTCTAAGGTAAAACTTCCTTAACGAGAGCCGTCGAGAAATCCCCATTAGTGGTAAGGCGGATATATCGAGCATTTATGCGATAGCGAAGCGGTAGCGAGGAACGAGCGTCGTACCGCCTACACCTCAAGTGGGGATGAGAGACGGGTCAATTGAGGGGGTTCAATACCCCCTCAATTGACAAGCGACGGATAAGTTCTCGAATGACATCATTTTGGCTACGCTCCGTCAGCTTGCAATACTTGGAAATATGCTCTTTTTCTCTTTCAGAGACTCGAATGTTTAGCTGGGTCATGCTAGCAATATTAATATGGATTTGCTACTATTGTAATGGTTGCTAACCCGCTTGGGCGTATGGACATCAGACAGGTTAATCCGAAGTAGCAGTAATATGCTTACCGCAGAAACATCGCAGCCAAGGAAAGAACATGACCGCTGGTTTGCATGGTTACGTCCAGCAGTAAAAAATAAGCCAAGTTGTGTTGTACGAGAAAGAAATCAACCTGTGGAAGACGGGTTGCTGCCAGGGTAGCGATTTCTCGCTACGGGAGTTAGAGCCACAGCGAGTGTGCTAAACCTCCAGAGGGATAGTAAGACTTCCACCGTTCTTGGAACGGACTCTTTATGAGTACCCACAGAAGCATTCCCCGTGAAACTGGAAGCTGCTTGAGAACTGTACTCAGTTCACTAGCAGTACTTCACGAAACCGTTGATTCTACCAGCCCATCAATCGCTGCCGCAGGACCGACTAGAGACAAATAAGGCTGGATAAAATAGCGTCTGGCGACAGCTTGAGCCATCTCAGGAGTAACACTATTAACATCGTCCTGAAACTTGCTATCGAACTCAATTCCCAAGCCCAAAGTCTCATACCAGCCATAAGTCTGGGCAAGCTGGGCATTGGTCTGTTTGCCCAGTGCATACTGACCCAGTAGCTTATTTTTCGCCGTTTGGAGTTCATCAGCACTCAAGGGAGTAGTGCAAAGGCGATCAACTTCTGTTCGTAAGCCAACCAGCGCTGTTTCTGTATTTTCTGGGGCTGTACCAATGTAGACAGCGAATGTGGACGCCGACTGGCGTGTGGGATAAAAAGCTGAGACATCATAAGCTAAACCCCGCTTCTCCCGCAGTTCTACAAATAAGCGACTGGAAAGACCATTACCTAGGTAGGTATTGAGCAGTTTTAGGGCAGCATAGTCCGCGTCTTTTACGGCTGGGGTAAGATAGCCTAGCATCACGATTGACTGCTGCGTTTCCTGTGCTGTCGTAACAATGCAGGGTTTGGATGTGAGGGACGGTAACACAGCTGCTATTATGGGCGTTTTCGGAGGTAGCCAATCACCAAATACTCGCTCAACCTGCTCAAAGGCGTCTTCTGGGGTTATGCGACCAGCGATACTAATGACGATGTTGTCAGGACGGAAGTAAGTTTGATGAAAGTCTTCTAAGTCAGTACGCTTTAACTCCAATACTGTGGCTTCAGTTCCCAACACAGAGAGGGCATAGGGATGGTCTTGATACATTGCCTGCCGCAACTGGTCGAAGGCAATAGTAAAGGGCTGCTCTTTTTGAGAGCGAATGTCTTGAATGGTTAAGTGCCGTTCCAGTTCTACCTCAGCTTCTGGAAAACTAGGCGATCGCAATATCTCTCCAGCTAGCTGTAATATATCTGACCAATCACTGGCAACAGTTTTTAGTGAGAGCAAAAAGTAATCGGTAGATGCATCTGTACCAAGATTTGCTCCCACGGACTCAACCCGTTCTGCAATTTCCATCGATGACAAATGTTTTGTCCCTTTGGTAATCACAGATGACAATAGGTGAGAGAGTCCTGCTTTTTCTCGCGGCTCACACTGGCTACCAGCTCGAATAAATATACGACTTGATATAATATCTGCTGCGGGATTTTCGACAGCAATCACCACAATGCCGTTACTCAAAACAGTGCGATGGGTTATCTGCTGTTTTTGCAAAGGGGTCACATTTTGAGGCATTAGTAATTAATAGTTATTTGTTATTCCTTATACCATTACACACTTAATTAGCTATTGAGCGGGTCTTGTCCTTGCTTACCTCTTCACTAAAGCTCCCGCTCTCTTAGCACTCAGCACTTAAGTAACCAATAACTACTCCTAGGCGAGCGGTTTTAACACCGTAACGGCATAGTGATAGGGGGAAAGATACTGCTGTGCCAAGTGCATCAAGTCTAACGGCTTGAACTTTTGAATCTGATGGGGATAAGAGACAGCTACTTCTGCTGTAGCAATGGTGTTGTAGTAGCCGTACAAACCTGCAATCTGGGAAGCGGCTTCGGTAGAAAAGGTATAGTCATTACACAGCAATCGCTGACAGCGGCTAAGTTCTGTTTGTGATACCGGAGTCTTCTGCAAGTGGTAAAGGCGATCGCCAATTAGCTCTTCTACTTGTTCCAGATACTGTGGCTCTAAGTAAGCACTAATCGTAAACAGACTGGAATCGCGCTGTAGTGAGAAACCACTACTAATGTGCTGCACTAATTGCTGTTCTTCCCGTAATTCTCGTACCAAACGAGAAGAGCGTCCATCTGCCAGCAGTACGGAAAGTAAATCCAAACCATAGGCATCTCGCAACCGATCCACGCCAGGACCAATCCAAGCCATCAACAAACGTGCCTGTTCGAGTCGAGGCAAATACAGTTCCTGACGGCGAACACCCGTAATGGGGGGTTCTGCTTCTGCCACTAATTTTGGACACTCAGCTGGTTGAGGAAAGTTTTGAAATGACTGATTCACCAAATTCAATGCCGATTCTTGGTCAACCCCACCGACAATCACCACCGTCATATTTTCCGGCTGGTAGTGAGTGGAGTGGAAGCTACGCATTTGTTGAGGCGATCGCTCCATCAATTGCATTTCGGTTCCCAGAATCGAGCGTCCGTAAGGGTGACACTGGTAAACACTCTCGCTGAGTGCCTGAAAGCCCAGCCAATCTGGATTATCGTAGCAGGAACGGATTTCTTCTAATACAACATCCCGTTCCCGAACAAATTCCTCATCCGGGATGGCTGGGTGTAAGAGCAAATCTGCCAATAGAGGCAAGGTATCTTCTAAATACTGAGCTGCGGTTGTAATGAAAAAATGAGCATAGTCGTGGCTAGTTGCGGCATTAGACACACCGCCATGACGTTCGATCGCCGCGTCAAATACCCCCGTTGCCAATCGCTCAGTTCCT
>DATNQT010000287.1:0-7161 GCA_036703885.1 Candidatus Sericytochromatia bacterium | reverse complement strand
GGTCATGCCTACGCAGAGGGTGCATCACTACATGGACGTGAAGATGGGCATTGGAAAAAGGAAAGCAAGAGTATTTGGTTTTGGGGCTGCTATTTACCGGTGTTGGCATTCGGACTAGCAATGCCTTCTGGCGGACTTTCTTTGTTGCTATTGCTGGGATATCCCGCACTCTTCAGTCGTATTTTTATCAAGCAGCGGCGTCAAAATATTAGCAGTAAACACGCCGCCCTTTATGCGATTTCTTGTGTTTTGGGTAAGTTCGCCCAAGTAGGAGGAACGCTCTCGTTCTTACGCAGCAAGCTGCTAGGCACTAAAAGTCAACTGATTGAGTATAAGAACTGATAAAGTCCAACTATCTGACGGAGTTGTCACCCTGCCAGATAGTTTGCATCGATTACGACTTACCGACTTTGTGCCTCAACTTACCAGTTGTTGCGAGGCAGTGAGGGGTCAATCTTTTCTGTCCATTCCTTGATGCCGCCAGAGTATTGAGTCCCAGCAACTCCAGCATCCTGAAGTTTTACCAACGCTGCACCAGAACGATAGCCATGAGTACAGTAGGCAATCAAGCGGCGTCCTTTAAGCATAGACTTAACTTTATCAATGCCAGCTCCTTGTTGAATTTCTGTGAGCGGAACATTTACAGATCCAGGAATTTTAGATAGTTTATATTCTTCAGGAGTCCGAACATCAAGCAGCAAATAATCTGTTGCTTTGCTATCAATTAATTGCTTGAGTTCCTGTGCGCTAATCTGGGGCGTGTCGGCTCGCTTAACTGCTAATTTTACTACCCCTGAATAGGGCGATGCCCATCTTAAAGGCACACCCCCTTTAATCGCTGGGATGAGCAAATCAGGATTATGACCAACTGCCAGAATAGCAGCGACCGTTCCCAATGTCACAGCCGCACCAGCACCAACCAACAACAAGGGTTTCTTTGTGTGGGGTTTAGTAAAAGTTGAGGGAAATTCAGAAATATCTTTCATTGAGTACTGTGGAATAGATGAATCGATTTCTTGACTCCAGGCGTCAATGCCACCGTTGACATTAGTGCCTGTAATTCCTTCGTCCTTAAGTAGTGCCAGAGTTTTTGCCGAACGTACACCAGCTTTACACATAACAATCAAATGCGGATTGTTGTCACAAACCTGACGCTTTTCTTCCAGCAATTGCTTAATTTTAGCAATACCTTCCCCACTCTTTACTTCTGGATAAGGCACTAAAACCCACCCAGGCAGTTGCGCTATTTCATACTCACTCTTATTGCGGACATCGATTAATAAAAGGTTATTTACTTTGCTGTCAAGTCGTTTCTTGAGTTCTTGTACGCTCATTTGAGGCACTTGTGATTGCGCGATCCGATTTCCAACAACCGGGAGTCCAGAAACTTTACCGACAGAACCTACCATTGGCAGGGTTTTGAAAAGATTTACTCTGGAGTCGATCATGAGGTACAAGTCCTTACTTCAATAAATATAGTCAGACAGCAACTGAGAAACTGACAAAAATTACTAGACAATCGGAAAGCTAACTAACAATAAAAATTCACAATCTCATTTATTTGTCTCGACTTTCAAGGACGCCAATTATCATAAAATAAAAATATTCAGCAAGACTAGAAGTAAGCAACAAAGAGAAAACTCTAACACTTTATTTCTTTCAAAAAGTCCCTTAGTAATTTAATTAGGTTATAGTTTAAAAAAACCTAAGCTTTAATTTGGAAGAGCAAGAGCGACAGCGGAAGTTGTGTCTTTCCTTACCCTTATATCGTAATAGATATCAAAAACAACCATACATTCAGCGGCAAGTCTTGTTTAATATTTTAAAAACCCAATCTTTCCTTAAAGCTTGTGTAAAGCTAAACCTCAAGCCAGAGTCGTTTAATCCACAGCTACCCTAAACAGGTAGCCATCTTATATTAATTAGTAATTAATTTCTGCCTGTAGCTTAGTAATAAGATTTCCAGCGCCACTCACAAAATCCAACCAGGACGAGAGGAATTACAGCAATTTTCAAGTCGGTAGGTACGGTGGGTATGGGCGCAAAGCTGTGCTGCCCGAAGATAAAATGTATTTCATCTTACAATTTGCTATAAGTCATAGACGTTATAAATAAACAGTTTCACAAAGTACTAAAGAGGTGTATTATTTAAGCAAAATTACTGTTATGAGCAGCAACATTCTTCAGCACAACTGAATCAAAGGATACTTTTTTGTGTAGGAATAACGTCCCTGTGCTTACCCTGTCCAAGATGAAGACAACCTAGGAATAACGTCACTGTGCTTACCCTGTCTAAGATGAAGGTAACCACAGTTCGATTTTACCGACAAATTTCATAGTCCAATTTAGCAACACCCATTTTTCAACATAAAGAAACTGACCATCAATTACTCAATTCTTATTCTCAACAGTGAAACAAAAGGTTTTAGCGATAAAGGTAAAACTCCTTGTCACCGAAAGAAGCGTACAGAAGGATAAATCTAATGAAAGTCGTGAATTGAAGCGACTACCCTAGCTTGGTTAGCTAGAGTCAAATCATTGTAGAACGGCAGACGGAGCAAGCGCTCGCTTATATCTTCAGTCACAGGACAATCGCCTTCTTTCCCACCTAGCGAGCGTCCTACATCCGACAAGTGTAACGGCAGATAATGGAAAACACTAGACATACCTTGAGCCTTCAAATGAGCAATTAAAGCTTGACGCTTCTCCAAAGAAGGCATCAACAGATAAAACATATGGTACGCCTGCTCACAGTGAGCTGGCACAATTGGAAAGCGGATACCATGCTCTTGCGCCCAATCTTGAAGATGTTCATAGTAATACTCCCATACCTGCCGCCGCATGAGCTGAATTTGCTCCCTTACCTCTAACTGAGCATACAAGTAAGCAGCAAGCATATCCGATGGAAGATAACTCGAACCCAGGTCTACCCAAGTATACTTATCTACTTGACCCCGAAAGAAACGACTGCGGTTTGTCCCTTTCTCGCGAATAATCTCCGCTCTTTCTATATACCGAGGGTCATTAATTAATAACGCACCACCCTCCCCACAAGAAAAATTCTTAGTTTCGTGAAAACTTTGGGTAGCAAGACTCCCAAACGTACCCAAGTATTTCCCTTTATATTTGCCAAATAACCCATGAGCATTATCTTCAACAACCGTTATACCGTAACGCCCAGCAATTTCCAGAATTGCCTCCATCTCACACCCAACCCCCGCATAATGTACAGGAATAATCGCCTTAGTGTTGGGCGTAATCAGTTGTTCTAGCTTAGACTCATCCAAATTAAGTGTATCTGGGCGGACATCAATAAAAACAGGATGTGCCCCACGCAGTACAAACGCATTAACTGTCGTAACAAACGTAAAAGATGGAGCAATAACTTCATCTCCAGGTTGGATATCCAAGAGTAACGCTGCCATTTCCAAAGCATGAGTGCAGGAAGTCGTTAGCAATGCTTTAGGAACGCCAATTGTCTGCTCTAATAAAACGTGACATTTCTTTGTAAAATAGCCATCGCCACAAGTATGCATATTCTCAATAGACTGTCGAATATAGTCTATTTCTTTTCCGACAGCAAACGGGCGATTAAAAGGGATATGCAGCAAGAGTCACCTCCATTTCGGTTGAAAATTTGAGCAAGACCTAACTAACGAAAAGTCCCTACATGGCATATTGGCTATGCAATGTACAAGAGCGTCCAAATTATAATTCAGATTAAAGAGACGGTTCACTTTAAAAAAATACAAATCTACTTTCTACTTTCTATAAAAGCTTGTAACTCGACTAATAATTATTAGTCGAGACAAACCTAACTAGAAGACATTGAAGACTTACTTCAAGAACTCCCTAATTTACTTACAAAATAACAGATTGTACTTGAAAGACACATTTCATAGAGGAAGCTAACTAGAAGATAGATGCGTAGAGTTGTATCGTCAAGTATTTCAACCGTCTATGAGCGGAAAGTTCAACAAAATTGAACAAATTATTTAAGTAAATTTAATCAAGATGATATCTTAAGACTTCTTAGTAACTTTTT
Organism: Candidatus Sericytochromatia bacterium; assembly: GCA_036703885.1. Taxonomy (GTDB): domain Bacteria; phylum Cyanobacteriota; class Cyanobacteriia; order Cyanobacteriales; family Coleofasciculaceae; genus CADCTM01. The sequence continues at coordinate 3,116 of DATNQT010000287.1, read as the reverse complement.
CCAATTCTTCTAAGCACCCAGCTAAAGCCTCTGCACTGATTCGATGATGAAACTTGGCAACAATCTTTTTCCGTGATTCCTGACTCAAGCGCCTTGCAAGCTCTTTATCTTGTAGCACTTTCACTATAGCATCAGCCATTTCTTCAGGGTTTTCTGGCTGTACCAGTATTGCATCAACCCCATCATCCACGAGTTCAGAAGTACCACCCACATCCGTTACAACCACAGGCATTTCCATTGCCATCGCTTCCATAACCGCCACCGGAATACCTTCATTCAAACTCGCTAAAGCAAAAACATTAGCCGCTTCCAGTCCGGCGCGTACTTGTGCTTCAGAAACCGCACCAAGCAGTTCAACGTACTCCGACATCGCTTTATCTTGAATTACTTTCTCCAACTCTTGGCGATAACCCGTCCCCCCTTGTTCGTCCTCGCCAGCGATTTGCAACCGAACATCAAAACCGCGTTGTCGCAAAATTGCAACCGTCTCAATTAAATCTTTATGACCTTTTACAGGGTTGAGGCGACCACAACTAATTAGGCGGCATAAACCAGATTCCCAAGGAATATAAGGACTGTAACGCTTAATTTGGTCAAGATTAACGCCCATAGGAACCACAGAGACTTGACTCGGCAAGAAATTAGCTAATTGATCCTTAACTGCCTTGAAAAGCTTTTCCGAGATTACCAGCGCAAAAGCGGCGTGCTGCCATTTTTGTTCTTGATTAGGTCCATAGACTTCGAGAGTCGGTCCATGAAGCGACAGACTGTAAGTCAAACCGCCAAGAATTGAGGCGAACATTGCAACATTGGCAGCATCCGCACAGGAATGAACATGAATATGAGTCCAACCTTCAACTCTTGCCAACCTTACTAGCTTGGCGGCGATAAATATTAGTACCAAGAGACGAAGCTTTTGAACAAAAGAAGTGTCATTAGATTTCGCAATCACACTTAGACACTGGAACCAAGCGAAGGGTCCAGCTTTAAGCAATTCGAGCAATATACCAGCAGCATCTTGGAACGTCACAGGAACCAGGTAAGCGGTACATGATTGAGCTTCCTCAGACCAAGAATGGGAAGCGAGCGCCTTTGGGGGACATCGAGTGGATACTAGAGAAGTATCAATCCCTATCTCAGCAAGAATTTGTCGCTCTCTCCAAAAAAAAATGTGGGTTTGTCCAGGAAATTCAGGGATAAAGTATCCAATTCGCGCTTTCATTAAAGAACCTCTGAAATATTGTAGGTAGTGGTTAAAGTCACCGTTACGCGCCGCGCCTCAGCCATAAATGACCCTGATTGACTAACCTTCTTTAGAAGAGAAACGAGCGCCGAAGCAATAGCTTAAAATGAGTCAATCGCGCCAGATGAGTCTACTTTAGACATTTGGGTGTACAGTCAGATCAAGGCGTGCATTCACGCCAATTACGAAAAGATATCTTTATCCACGAAAACGATGAGCGACGTGCGGCTTTCCCCACAGCGAGGAGCGTCTATCGCCCTAAGCGATAATCCAGACCCCCTGGCGCTCTCTACACCATTGCCCCTAACTCTTCACCCAGCATCTGTTTACCTGTCAAGCCTAGCACCGAGGTCTAGGCGCACAATGCGACACGCACTCAACGCAAGCGCACAGATATTAACTAACGGCGCTTGTGATGTCATGACCTTAGATTGGTCAAAACTTCGCTACCAACACATGGCGGCTCTCCGTGCTGTCTTTATCGATAAGTATGCCCCAACGACAGCTAATCGAATGTTAACAGCTTTACGCCGTGTCTTGAAAGAGGCGCGACGCCTAAAACAGATTAGCCTTGACGAATATGCTGATGCTATTGATATCGAATTCATTCAACACACAACATTTTTACACGGTCGCGCACTGAACGAACAGGAGGTTTCGGCGCTCATTGAGGCTTGCCTGAATGACCCAAAACTCACAGGTATACGCGATGCCGCGATGATTTCTATCCTGATGGGGGGTCTGCGACGTTCTGAGGTGGTTGCTCTTGATTTCTCAGACTTTGACCCGAATATCGGTAGTCTTAAGGTTCGTCGCGGCAAAGGGCGGCAAGACCGTATGACTTATCTGCCAACGGGAGCGATTGCTGCTGTATTAAACTGGCTAGCCATCCGAGGGGATGAGCCTGGACCCCTGCTATACCCTGTTGAAAAAACTGGTCAGATTACCAGAAGGCGCTTAAATGACCAATCAGTAATGTTCGTCCTCCAGAAAAGAGGCAAGCTTGGTAACGTAGACCCTTTCTCACCTCACGATTTTCGCCGAACCTTTATCTCTGAGTTGTTAGAGGCAGGCGCAGACGTAATTACGGTGTCTCGACTAGCGGGGCATTCTGATCCAGTTACCACTGCTAAATATGATATGCGGGGGGAAGCGGCAAAGCAAAAAGCGGTGGCAAGGCTAAAGTTTCCTGGTTCTCAAAACCAAGAGACGGTTGATTAATTCATTGCCTATCTGTTCAACAGGCAGCGTCCAAGGTGTGATCTCCTAGGCAAAGCTTGAGTACCCAGTCTGGCACGAGTCTGTATACGTTCAAATTCATGAGAAAGTTGGTGTTCCAGTTCCAACATCTTTTTCTGAGGAAGTAGATTAGTGTGCCTTGGAAGCTGCGGATTTCTCGTCGGGATTCTTCGTCGGGGTAACGATACTGAAAGTACGCGAGGGCGATTTTTACTTGGTGTAAGGGGAAGTTTAGTACTTTTGGACGTTCGGCTTTGACGAAGGGAATTCCTGCTGCTTCACATTCTGCCAGAATCTCATCTGTAGCCTCTGAAATTTCCTCTAAATTATTACTGCTGCTGCTGTTATTACCTGTTTCGGATGATTCATCGGTTTGGGGTTCTGAATCGGGAATATTTGGCTTTGAGGTTGATTTTTTGGGTGTTGGGCGGGAAGTTGGAGGCAGTAGTAAATTGATGGATTTTAATGTCCACTTCCAGACGTAGGCGGTGTAGCTTTGGGGGCGGATGAGGACGCCGACTTTGATGAGTTGTTTGGTGGCGCTTTTGACGGATTTGGGATCGTGGGGTTTGCCGCGTGTGTCTTCGACCCATTTGTTGAAGTCGTGGAGGTCGATGATTTCTGTGCTGCCTTC
>DATNQT010000286.1:0-6886 GCA_036703885.1 Candidatus Sericytochromatia bacterium | reverse complement strand
AAGACCCCAAACGTCTAGAGCATTAGCAGAACACACCACTCGATTGCTCTGCAAATCCATATCCCAGACAACCATCTGAGCCGCTGTCAGTGCTAATCGCAAGCGTTCTTCGCTCTCTCGTAATGCCTGTTCAACTTGTTTGTAATCGGTCACATCACGAGTAATCCCCAGTACAGTTTCTACGGAGCCATCAGGAGCAAATTCAGGGACAATACGCGACTGATACCAGCGAATACCATAAGAAGTCGGAAACTTAAATTCAATCGTCTGTTCGGAGCCTGTTGCAAAGACTTGCCGCCAACTGTCATACCAGACACCATAGATTTCTTCCGGCATTCCTAGCTCGGCATCAGTCTTGCCGAGAAATTGCTCTGATGGAATACCTGTTGCCAGTTCTATAGAAGGGCTGACATAAAGATGGCGAAACTCTGCATCAATTCGGCTAATAATATCCGGGGCATTTTCAGCCACCATTTTGAACTGTTGCTCTCGCTGCTGCAGTTCTGATTCCAAGCGTTTGCGCTCTGTTAAGTCGATTAAGAAGCCTACACCTAAATTGTTGGGTCCTCCTAAATAGGCAGTCCCAATTAAAACGGGAACTCGGCGACCATCTTTACGAATGTATTCTTTCTCAAACGGCGCATGGCGACCAACTTGTTTCATTTGTGCCATTGCTTGCTCGTCTAAATGCCGAAACTCTGGTGGAGTAATCTCCAGGAAGTTTACCTCTGGCGATAAAACTTCTTCTCGCGTGTAGCCTAAAGTTGCTAACCAAGCGTCGTTGACTTCCAGAATATTGCCTTGAAAGTCGCCAATAATAATGCCAATGAGATTTGCCTCCAATAATCCTCGTAGCCGCGATTCACTCTCGCGTAAGGCTTGCTCTACACGTTGGCGTTCGCGTAGCGCAGCTTGCTGTTCGCTCACGTCTTGGAAGATAGCAACAGCAGCAACAATCTGGCCCTGGTTATCTAAAATTGGTGCTGAGTTGAGGTTAATGAAAATGCGGCTACCATCATTTCGATGAATTTCTATCTCTTCGTTGGTCACGACTTCACCTGTTTTTAGCGATCGCACCAATGGATACTCATGAGGCGAATAGAGTTGACCATCTAAGTGAAAGATTTCAGATGGAATAAGGGGTGCATAGTCCTCAATCTCAAGCAATTGTTCATAGCCATACCCAACAATTTGCTTGGTTTGTTCGTTCGCCAGAACTAATTTATTGGATGCCGCATCGGCAATCATGACTCCAGCAGGCATTTGTCGCAAAACGGCTTCAAATCGGGCGCGTTCAATTTCAAGCTCATGCAACAAGCGTTCTCGTTCTGCCTCCGCTTGCTTGCGATCGCTCACATCCCGAAAATAAATGGCTACCCCTGCTGGAGAGGGATAAGCATTCGCCTCTAACCAACACTGGATAGGTTCCTCAAATTCTTCCCAGGAAACAGGAACCTGTTGGGCCACTGCCCGATGTAGTTCCCGATAGGCAATTCGACCGATCAACTCAGGAAAAACCTCATTCCAAACGTGCTTTCCTAGTAGCTCTTCTGGCGTTTTGTGCAGGATTTGAGCTGCTGCCTGATTCACGTAGGTGTAGCGCCAGTCGCGATCGAAGGCAACAAAAGCATCTGTGATGTTTTCAAGAATCTGCTCCTGTAGCGAATTAATTTGAGCCTCCGCCCCATTTTTCTCACAATCAAGAGACTGTTCGCCTTCAAGAGTGCGGGCAAAGCGTTCAATGATTTCAGAGCGAGAAATTCCTCGCTTCTGAGCTTCTTGATCGAGCGATTGCCATGCTGTATTAGTCAGAGATAGGCTAACTCGGTGTTTCGTCTCTGAATTCCAATTGCTAACAAACTTGCCTGTGGCGTCGCGCTTCATGAAGAGCCATCCGTATGCATACACGGTCTTCTCTATTCAACCTGAGTTACTCCCTGAGGAGAATCAGCCTTAAGATTGATGCTTTTGCGAGAGGGGTATGAATTAGAGAAAAGACGAATTTGAGACTTCAGGGGGTGTCAACCCCCTGAAAGTTTCGGCACTAATATTCACCAGGGTTGTCGTCCAACGCTAGCAGGAAGTTTATCAAATCTCTCTGCTGAGTTGGAGTAAAGCCTGTTTTGGGTTATTCCCCAAAACAAAGATAAATTAATTGTCGGAATATGGAACACGTAGTTAAGGAAATTGAAGATAAACATCAATCCACTTAATCGAGTCCAGCTCCAGTATCCCTTCATGAAATGAAAATACCAAGCAAAGAAATTCTTGTGTTTAGTATCGTGGAAATCGGGATCGAGTTCAGTGGTGGGATGGTGATGGTGCAACCAATGCTTTTTTAGTAAGTTCTTATAGGAAAATAACCCGTAGAGGAATACAGCTATTGTTTGGCAAAAAAACAGACAGAAAACTCCTCCAGTTATAAATTGGAGGAGCAGATTCCCGTATTAGGAAAAATAAAAAAGTGAACCTATAAGGGGTATAGGTTAGGTATTATGCTATTAGCGATCGCGCCAACACCTCATTAATTTGGGGGTAGAAGCCCTTCCTTCAGCCTTAGCATCATCGCTTAACAGCTTTGCCAATGTAGCAGACAGAAGTATCTTCGTTAATTTGGATTTTAAATAAGTCTGATTTCTTACCCTCTCTTTGATTAGTTAAACCCTTCAACATGATATCTCTAAGAGTATTAAAGTTAGTACCATCAGTTACATCAAATCCTTTAATGATGATATCTGCAAATCCAACTCTTTCCATTATTTCCTTCAATTCCTGGGGTTTAATGAACTTATTCCAGTCATGAAGCCCTTGTGGTAGCTGCTTTAGAATATCTTCTAAAAGCCAAATCATTATTAATTTAGATTTAAAAGTTCTATTGATAGTATCAAATAAAAACACTCCATTTTTTTTTAAGACTCTGTACCCTTCTGAAATAGCTTTTTTCAAATCTGCAACGTGTTCTAAAACATCAAAACATGAGACAATCTCAAACGTATTGTCATCGTAAGGCAGATTTTCAGCAACTCCACATTTATAGTTAATTTGTAGGTTACTTTTTTTAGCGTGCTCTTGTGCTGCTTTGATTGAATTTAAAGATAAATCAATGCCCGATACATCAGCTCCTAGATTGGCTAAGAATTCACAAGCTAATCCACCACCACAGCCAATATCTAAAACTTTGATCCCTTTCCAATTGGGAACATAATTTTTAAAAAACTCAAATCTTGACTTGTTAAAGTGATTGGACAAATATAATGGTTCATCTTCCTTCCACCATTTATCGGCATTCAAATCATAGTACTCTAAGTCATTTGTTTTCATTTTTTATTCTCTATTTAGTTAATACACTGAAATACAACTTTTAGTGGATTGCTCAAATTGATGGACGGCAGAAAAAAACGTCTACACTATCCCTTCAAAAAATGTGCTTTGTTGTTTAGCGCGAAGTTAATTAATACTGAGGCTAGATTTTCTAGTTTTGACTAACTTGCTCTGTTTGGGCGGATGCAAGAGCAGGAGGTATTGGCATTCCCATTGCCTCTAGCAACTCTTGAGGTGGTTGCTGACTTAGTTTGCGATCGCTGATGAGGTTGGCGAACCGCAGCATTCTTCTTTGTGCTGGCAGTTCGCCTGCAACTTGACATCAACAGCTAGAGCAATTGACCCACCATTGAGCTAGCGGTAATCCACTGATTCTTCTCTAGGTTTGCGGAACAGATTGGCTAAACCTGCTAAACCAAACACGCCTAGCCAGCCCCAATTAGAAGGGCGATCAGTTCTTGCAGAGTTAACTCCTTGGTAAGAGGTCGTGTCTGAAGTTGTGCCACCGGAAGTCGTACCCGTGCCGGAAGTTGTACCGGTTGTACCCGTGCCGGAAGTTGTACCACCGGGAGCTGTGGTTGTACCTGAAGTTGCGCCACCAGGAGCTATGGTTGTGCCAGTTCCCGTACCAGTTCCCGTGCCGGAAGTCGTACCAGTTCCCGTGCCGGAAGTCGTTCCTCCGGGAGCTGTGGTTGTACCTGAAGTTACGCCACCAGAAGTTGTGCCCGTGCCGGAAGTCGTTCCTCCGGGAGCTGTGATTATACCTGTTGCGCCGCCAGTAGTCGTGCCCGTACCAGTACCAGTAGTCGTGCCCGTACCAGTACCAGTAGTTGTGCCCGTACCAGTACCAGTAGTCGTGCCCGTACCTGTAGTTGTGCCTGTGCCTGTAGTCGTGCCCGTGCCTGAAGTTGTGCCCGTGCCTGAAGTTGTGCCACCCGAACCCCCGCTAGTTTGAGCAGAACTAGGTAGAGTTGAGGGTACAATGGCTAAACTCCAAGCAAACAACCCAGTCAAAACAATTTTGGAAAAATCAAAATTTTTCATAGATATAGCTCTTTGGAATTTCTAGATTTCTGTGACTTGCTAATTTTCAAAAACGCTATTGTGTAGTAGATTCCTGGCTATTTGAGCAAACGCTTAATGTTTGCTTGTACTCTGTTTTTACTGCCTGCTTTCATGAGAGCCAAAATTTCTTCTAGATGTTGATCATCTTGACGAGTAAAAGCTGCAACCTCATGAGAGTTCATTACTTAGATTAATTGCTACAGCTTTAGCCAACTTCTGCCCAAAGCAAGGGTCTTGTGTTACGTCAGTCTGTGTTTGAGAATACAATCCCCTAGGGTAGGCTATAGCTTTAGTTTCCTTGTAGTTCTAATAGTTTAGAAATGCCAGTAATCATTGCCACGCGGTCTTAAATTCTCTGCCACAGAGTCCAAGCTGAATAAAAGTCCTCTTCCACAAATCCCACCTTAGTAGCATCTACAGCCTGAGCCACTAGCACTTTTAGCGTAGGCAGATTGGTATTATTGGCTATTTGATTGCCGTAGCCGATAACTTGACCAAAATTTCCTGTCTTTTGATTAAGTACATAATCTCCAAAATAGAACATACTTACTGAGCCTTCTTCTATTGCAATTTTTTGATTTTTGGACTTCATTCTAAAAAAGCTGTAACTCTACTCTTTCTTCCCTAAGAAGGAGTAAAACCTGTTTTATGGGTCTATCCAAAGATTGATCTATATTAATTTTGTCCGTGATTATAAATACAAAACCCTAAGGGGAGTGAGGAAGACTGTAACACTCACAGGAGGATGCTTCCAGACCAGCGCGATCGCACATTCACCAAAAGCAGTTAAGACCTTAAATTAATTGCAACTCAAACGATAGTCAAACGATAGTTCGGCTCAATCCCAATCGTTTCTGCTTTCAGATAGAGGAATCACGCATTCCGCAACGAATACTGTGTCTATCAGGTAGATGCCGAAGTGTGTCTTGAAAACAGTTTAAATCAAACTAGGGTGGTATTCTTTCATGAACTCAACCTACGACTTTCATTACTTTGAAGGGAGTTCTTTATCCAATTTGTTTGCTCAAGACATCACAGATGCACGTTATGGGTTCATCCTCAATTACCCGGCGACTGCTAGTTGGGCAGCTTACCCCAACACCAAAAAATACTTTCTGCAAGACGGCAGTAGTGAAGCCACTAAAACCTCCTTCGACAAGATTTGTCAGAAGGAAGCTTGGAAAAATCTAGCTGTGTTAGGCGATGCCCTTCCAGGAATTGTCATTATTGAGCCGCAAAAATTGTTGATGGACTACTGGCAAGAGCATTTTGGCTTCAGCAACTCCAATATGAAAATGATGGATTGCTCTATGTATTTGGATGACCTCAGCCATAGTTCGCACCTTGACAAAGCCATCACACTATTTCCATTCGATAATCTAAAACCTGAAAAACACGCCGTCAATCCTGACACTCACTATCGCTTGTTGAGCAAAGTGACGCTAGCCGAACTAGGAGTGCAATGCCCGAAATACTCAAGCTACAATCTGCACACCAAGAGTCTTGAAGACATTCAGCTACCAGAGCAATTCCCCTACTTAATCAAAACGTCCCACGGACTCTCAGGAGAAGGCACTTATATCATCAGAAATGGCAGCGATCTGAACTACTGCTTGGAAGAAGTGAGGAAATATCTCAACATTAAGTTGCTCGATACAATCATTGTCTCGGAGTTCATCAAGAATGCGGTGCAGAACTACTGCGTGCAGTTCTACGTCAACAAAGCGGGAGATGTAACCCTCATCGGCACTACAACCCAACTCGTCACAGAGGAGGGTAACTATTTAGGGGGACTGATTCACTACCGCGAAACCGACATGAGCAAATTCTTCGAGATGATTGCCGCCGTTGGTCAATATGCTCACTCCTCTGGATATTTCGGTTTTATTGGCTTCGACGTGCTAGAGGATCAAGACGGACAGCTTTATGCGATCGATGCCAATTTCCGAGTTAATGGCTCGACTCCGCTCTGCTTACAGCGCCATACCCTACTGGAATTGGGAAAAGAAGTGGCTACATATTCCAGTGACTACCGCATGGATGGGACATTGGACTCCATTCTAGCGACGCTGAAACCTGAACTCGATCGCAAGGACTTTATCATCTTGTCGGCTCTAGAGAAGGTCAAATACGGAAAAATCTACACCGAAATTTACGGAATTGTGGCTGGAGAGACGGTTGAGGATATGCAGCACATCCAGCAGAACTTACAGAGTAAGGGATTACACTGTCTTGGTTAAACCGTTCCTAGAGGCATGGTGCTAGGTGTTAGGTGTTAGGTGTTAGGTACAAGAAGATTCACCCAACACCTAACACCTTCAGGACTTACGCAAATTGATTTTTGAAGCGCAATTTGTAGGGGCGCACAACCGTGCGCCCCTACAAATTGCTATTCGTGCGTAAGTCCTGACCTTGATGATTTGTGTCAGGTTTAAAACCAATTGGTATGAGGAGTCAATTTGACTTTTGCCAAGGGGTAATTTGTATCAAAGATAACAAA
>DATNQT010000285.1:0-5492 GCA_036703885.1 Candidatus Sericytochromatia bacterium | reverse complement strand
GGACCTAATTTTTCATTGGTGGTTGCCTTAATGCCGATTTGGTCGGGTTGTAAGTCTAGGGTATGGGAAATGCGATCGCGCATTGTCTTAATGTGGGGTTTCAGCTTAGGACGTTCTGCGACAACTACAGAGTCAATATTCCCCACGCGCCAACCTGTTGAGAGTATCAGTTGATTGACTTGACTTAATAAAACAAGACTGTCTGCGCCTGCCCATTTAGGGTCGCTGGGGGGGAAGTAGTGACCGATATCCCCCAAGCTTAAAGCACCCAGCATTGCGTCCATAATCGCGTGTGTGAGAACATCAGCATCGCTGTGACCAAGCAACCCCAATTCGTGGGGAATCTCAACGCCACCGAGAATCAATCGTCGTCCCTCGCATAGCTGATGGATATCGTAACCGTTACCAATACGAATATTCATGATTTAGCTCGGCTCTCAAGAAACACAGCCAGATTTTAGGTGAGGACGACCTAATCGATAAGGGCGACCCAATCAGATTAACAAAAGCCGTCGAGAAATCCCCATTAGTGGCGAGGCGGATTATTGAGCGAGTGCGAATACCGCCTTACGCCTCAAGTGGGGATGACAGGCGGGTCAATCGAGGGGGTTCAACACCCCTGAGATTGACAACTTCCTAATGAGTTCTCGCAGCACATCATTTTGATTGCGGTCTGTAATCTGGCAGTACTTTGATAGATGCTCTTTTTCTCTATCGGGTAAACGAATACTAATTTGAGGCATGGTAGCAATTACGTATGAATATGCTACAATTATAGGGGTTGATGACCCGTCCGGCTGTATGGAACAGACAGGCTGATGTCCGTTGTAGAGTTACAACTCTTGCCGCAGAAACATCAGAGTCCGGAGAAAGAACATGACCGCTGGTTCGCACGATTACGCTCTGCGATAAAAAATAAGCCAAGTTGTGTTGTACGAGAAAGAAATAACAACCTGTGGAAGACGGGTTGCTGCCAGGGTAGCGATTTCTCGCTACGGGAGTTAGAGGTCGAGTATCTAAACCTCCTGACGCTTTGTAAGCCCATCATCGGGTTTAGTCCCGAACTTCTTCTTGTAGGAAGTCCCCAACGTGGCAGAGCGGTTGAAACTGGAAGCTGCCTAAGAACTGTATTCAGTTCATTGGCAGTACTTCACTATACTTCGCTATTAGTCGCTCAAAGCGGGTCGCCCTACCAGCATCTGTGGTTTCAATTTCACAACCATTTTTCAGAGTGATTTTTAAGATTGCTCCAACGCTTCCGAAAGCTCAGTGGGTTTCACTGGCATGGGGAAGAGTATCCGAAAAGCTGACTGACGCTGCTCTGACGGTTCTGCGGCATTCTTCCACAACGTTTCATAGAAGAAGAACGACACGCCAGCAAAGCCCCGACTGCGAACCGCTTCCACTTGCTTTTGGATTTGAGAAACGGGAACCCTTTTATCTTTTAGCCCCGTCAAAATCCCAACTCCAACAGGGATATGACTACGTGCCACTTTCATTTCGGGTTGCTCCAATTCCGAGACGAAGACGTTGAAGTCATCTCGATAAATCTGTACGACTAGTTCCTCCACCAAGCCACGCCGTTCCCAAGCTGCCCAATCTGCTAAAAAGTATTCGTAGGAGAAACGCTGCGGGTTAGGTGAGATGGAAACAATAGCCTTCTCCTTGCGATCTTTAATCGCTCGGAACACCTTCGTCAGGTAATTAGTAATTTTGTCAGCCCGCCAGCGCAGCCATTCAGCATTTTTCGGGTCAGCAGGTGGAGCTTTACCTTGGTGTTCTTGTTTGTACAACTGTACGGTGAACTCGTCGTAACCAAAGTCAGAGGGCAAGCCAAAGTGGTCATCGAATTGGATGCCATCAATGTTGTAGTTGCTAACAATCTCGACTACTAAATCTTGTATGAACTGCTGCACTTCTGGCTTAAAGGGATTGAGCCAGACGACATCCTTAATCGGGTCGCCGGCTTTATCTTTATCAATTGTTGTGCCATCACGACGATTTGTGAGCCAGTCAGGGTGGCGTTTGGCTAACTCAGAATAGGAGGGAGTCATCAAGCCAAATTCAAACCAGGGGATGACTCTCATGCCTTTTTGATGTCCCTGTTCCACAACCTCTTTGAGCATATCTCGCCCTTGTGTCCCTAAGTCTGGATCGAGGTTTGGGTCTAATGGCGTCACAAGCCTTACGCTACGTCCGGTAACTCGTTCTGATACTTTACTGGGGTAGAGACTATAACCCCAGTTCCAGACGGTAGGGTAGATTGTATTGAAGTTCAGCTCTTGCAGACGCTTGATGGCGTCGGTGACATTTTGGCTAGCATACAGTACATCGCTATCAATATTCGTCAGCCAGACTCCCCGTAACTCAGCCTTCTTATTATCAAAGGGTGGTGTTCCCGCGCTTGCAATGTATTGGGAAGGCACTAGTCCTACTGCGCCTGTTGCTTGGCAAATGAATCCCGCTATATCGGCACGAGTTGCCAATTGATTGGGGTTTAGAGTGCGGGCGTTGGGGTAGTTGACAACAAGTTGTTTTTCTGTAGCGGCGGCGATCGCACTTTTGGAATATTCAGGAATGCCTGTGGCGTCGGCAAAAGCGGTATTCAAGGTTTCAAGGGAAGGTTTAGCAGGTACGTACTTCAATCCACTTGCCAACGATACCAACGCCTGGACGCGAGGAATATTTTGATTGGGCTGAAAGACACCACCAGGATAGCCCGCGAGAAATCCGGTTTGATAAGCTTTGCGAATTGCATCGCTTGCCCAGTAGGTAATCGGTACATCAGCAAATTTTCCCCCAGTACGTACCGCCGAGGCATCAGGGAACGCTGTTCCCAACATCGCCGCAAACTCGGCTCTCGTTACAGGTGCATTCGGCTTAAAGCTGCCATCTGGGTAACCACTGATGATCTTGCGTTGTGCCAGTTGTTGGATACAAGGTTGCGCCCAGTTTCCTTGGATATCATTCAACCTTGTTTGAGAAAAAGCGGCGGTTGGCTTGAGTACTGCTATCGTCAGGCCCAAGACGAACAGGAACACTAACCACGCCTGCTGCCCAAAAGCGCGGCTAAAAGCAACAAGCCCATTGGCACAAGCTGTAAAAAAGCGTTTGAGAAACCGTTTCATAGAGATGGAAGTAGATATGAAATTATTGACGCCAGCGTCTTGGACTAATCAGGATGACTTGGATATCTAAGCAAAGGTTGCACGGCAAGAAGGATAGTATTGGAGAAAAACTGGGCAATCTGGAAAAATGCTGACAGTCGTTGTGGTTCTCAATGTCTTAATCTCACTACTGTGTTTGTATGTGGCTTGGCAGGTGTGGAATTTGCGCCGAGTGCTGGCAGCTGCCACCACTGCTTTGATCTTGGCTGAACGTAATACCCATAACATATTAGGCGGTGCGCCTGCAGCAATTTCTCAGGGGCAGATTGGAGTTAGCGGGGCACGAGAGAGTTATCAGCAACTAGAGCTGCAACTGCAAAAACTTCAGCAAGTTTTGACGCTCTTGAGTTTAGTACAAAGAGTCTGGGGATCGACTAGGCGATCGCCCTCGAAACGGCTACGACGTGCCCAGCCCTCTAGAAGGCGAAAATAAAAAGTTCTTGGTCATTGGTCGATTACACCAATGAACCTGAGATGAGAGTGAATATGTAGTTTAATGAAGTTCCTAGTTTCTAGTGATTTTTACTCATGCACAACGAGATATGTACCAAAATACGATTGACCAATGACCAATGACTAAGGACTATAAAATTGGTGTAAGGATAGAAACCAAAAGATGTCAAAGAAAAGTGCTGGATCGTTTATTGGTGGACTCTTATTAGGCGGTGCTATTGGAACTATAACGGGTTTACTGATTGCCCCGCGCACGGGTCGAGATACGCGACAACTGTTGAGGAAGTCCGCCGACGCCTTACCGGAGTTAGCGGAAGATTTATCGACTAGCGTGCAATTGCAAGCCGATCGCCTTTCTGAGTCCGCTTTACGCAGCTGGGACGGCACGTTGGCTCGACTGCGGGAAGCGATCGCAGCAGGCATTGAGGCTTCTCAGCGAGAAAGTATAGAACTTAAACAGTCTAAGGCTGAAGTGGCAACTGAGTCACATCCATCGGTTCCCGATCATCAACTGTAGGCAAGTCGTCTGTGATCGATCCTTTATTTTGGCTAGGACTATCTATTCTACTAGTAGCAGTCAGTTTAACGGCTGTTTTAGTAGCGGCGCTGCCTGCCTTGCAAGAGTTAGCGCGGGCGGCACGCAGTATTGAAAAGTTAGCTGACACCCTCAGACGGGAATTGCCGCCAACCTTGGAGGCAATTCGTTTGACGGGTCTAGAAATTAGTGACTTGACCGATGATGTCAGCGAAGGTGTCAAAAGTGCTGGTCAAGTCGTTAAACAAGTTGACCAAAGTATCAGTGGCGCTAAAAATCAGGCACAAAAGGTACAGGTTAATACTCGTGGCGTGGTTGCGGGTGTCAAAGCGGCTTGGAAAACTTGGAATCGTCCTGCCCCCGGACGGCGATCGATTGATCGACTCCCACCGTCTCGAAGAGCCGCTTTAGAGCTTCACGAGATTGAAAGCACCGCTCCGGTAGATGAATCTTCATCTGTCAACGATGCATATCGAGAGCATGATGTCAATCACAACGACACTGAACCTAGCTCTCGCGCCGCCTCCAACCGGGAAATTCAGGGGGATACTCTTTCACCAAGGCAATACGAAAACTTAGAGCCATCTGACGAAGAGATAGATTATTAAACTTTGCAGCTTTTGATGCAGCAGGGGTTTGGGGTTCACCAGACTCCTGACTTTCCTATAGGCATTGTTTAGAAAGGTCTTCCTCTGAACATTCTCTCGCGAGAGTTCCGGCGCACTCAGCACTTTAAGTACTATTGCTTAAATTAGTCGTGTGGCGCTTTGCGATCGCTACTAATATTAGAGTAAAGTAAACAAGTGTAAAGAAAATTCTTAGTTTGACCTTATCCTCCGCTTAAAGCATTCTTTCCATATTCAATTCATTGCCTAGTCGATCGCGATGCAAAATATTTTTCCAAAACGGCTTTTAGTATCTCTGGCAGCGTTTTTCATTGCCGTCTCAGTTTGGGCGATCGCGCCAGTAGCCCTGGCTTACGACAATCCAGACCTCCTGCCTAACACACAAACACCCGTCATCGATCTGGCTAACTTCCTCCCAGGTCTTCAAGAGGAGGCACTGATTAAAGATTTAGAAAATTTTGAAACTGAAACCGGGTGGAAACTGCGAGTATTGACCCAATATGACCGAACCCCCGGTCGGGCAGTCAAAGATTTCTGGGGACTCAATGATAAGAGTGTTTTGCTGATTGCTGACGCACGAGGCGGTAATTTACTAGGTTTCAACGTTGGTGATGCCCTTTATCAATTCCTTCCCCGCACCTTCTGGGTTGAATTACAGACCCGTTTCGGAAACCTCTACTATGTGCGCGAAAACGGTGAAAACCACTCGAT
>DATNQT010000284.1:0-6281 GCA_036703885.1 Candidatus Sericytochromatia bacterium | reverse complement strand
GCCAATCAATTGAGGATGGCTTATTGCTACAACGCCCGGACGGCATCAACCCGGAAAAAGGTGGCTATGACAGCAGTTACCATATGGTCGGTGTAGTGTATGCTCAACGGTGGGTGACGCCGTGCAGGTAAGTCAACTGCGAAAAGATACCCTTTACCCAACTCAAGTTAGAGGAAAGAAGCATGGTTGCAAACTCTAGTGTCAAACAGTTGGTCAAGATTCTGATTGGTGCTGCCTGGATAGACGGCAAAATTCAGCCAGAGGAACGCGAATATCTCCAAAAGGTCGCCAAGGAAACAGGTGTTGCCGAGGACTCAGAAATTCAGCCGTTGTTGTACGAACTTAGAGCCGTGTCAACGGACGAGTGCTATGGCTGGGTGCAAGAGTATTTAGGCGATCGCTCCAGTTCGGAAGATTATCAGCGACTGATTGATGCCATTAGCGCCTTAATTTATAGCGATGGGGATGTTGCCACCGAGGAAGCTAAACTTCTAACTCGCTTGCAGCTTCTCGATCCAGCTAATGCATCGCCAAAGTCAGGTCACAACAGCGTTCTCAAAGCGATTCAAAAACTCTACCGTCAGTGGATTGATAAACAAGCCTAAGGATTGGTGGAGTCCTTAGTCGTTAGTCCTTAGTCATTAGACCTCTTGCAAAACTCAGAAGTGAACCGAACCCAGTCCCCTGAACCCAAGGGCAGGGCTGATTCATTCTCCTCCAAACAGCCAGGGACTTAAGTCCCTGGCTAATAGCCCAAGTCGTCTAAAGACGGCTCAACTACTGATTCAGGACTTACGTAGAGCCTACAAGGAGGGTGGGCATTGCCCACCCTACTACTACCTATAGAGATTAAAGCTTCAAATTGCGTAAGTCCTATGATTCTTAGTCCTCTGAGCGAGGACTTTAGCTATTAGTCATTAGTCTTTAGCACCTTTGTATCGCTGTAATAACTCCACAAAGTAAGTTGACTTTAAAACCATTTTCTTGTGGTAGGCAACTATTTGATCGGAACTGGCGTCTTTGACCTCAGGTTGTTCAGAGATAACCCAGCCTAAAACAACCACAATTTCGCATTTTAATGCTTGAATTACCAAAAATGTTTAGCTGGGAAGTTCTAGGAACATTTAACACCCTCTCTGGTCTATTTACTTAACAGCACAATTGTTTTCGGAGAACGCCTACAATGTCTATCTTCCCTCGCTGGCAATCAGGAACCGCCGCCTTTTTAGCTCTCGGATTGACCGCTGGTGCAGTGGCTCCTCTCATGACAGCCGCCCCATCTTTTGCTCAATCCACCACAGCTTTTTCTGATGTCTCATCAAGCTATTGGGCTAGAGACTTTATTGGAGAATTGTCACGGCGGGATATCATCGCTGGGTTTCCTGATGGCACATTCAAACCCGATGCTCCTGTAACAAGAGCACAGTTTGCAGCGATGCTGCGTAAAGCCAATGAAAATGCCTTTAAAAAGGGTACAGTTCGCGGTAGCAATAGATTCGCTGATGTTCCATCAACCTACTGGGCAAACACTGCGATTCAGACAGCCTACACCACGGGATTTATGGCAGGTTATCCCGGTAATATCTTCCAACCTGAACAAAATATTCCCCGAGAGCAAGTCTTAACTTCCCTAGCTAATGGACTGAATTACTCTTCAAGTATTGCAACATCAACAGTACTGAATTACTACAACGACGCATCAAACATTTCTAACTTCGCTCGTGATCCAATTGCTGCAGCGACAGTAAATCGCTTAGTTGTAAACTATCCTAGCCCCACTAGCCTGAATCCGGTTCGGAATGCGACGCGGGCAGAGGTAGCAGCTTTCATCTACCAAGCACTTGTCAAACAGGGGGCGGCGCAAGTCATCAGCTCACAATACATCGTAGATCCGACACCAGTAGCCAGAGACTTCACTATTCCTGCTGGCACCACTATCCCTGTTAAGTACGAGAAAGACAAAATTCTTGTAACCAAGGACGAAACAGTGCCCCTAACGCTGACGGTAGATCGCAACATCACAACCAATGACGGTACGGTGTTAATTCCTGCCGGAAGTCAGGTTGTAGGTGAACTGCGTCCCGCCACAGGTGGCTCTCAGTTTGTGGCTAAGACGCTGGTGATGAATGGTCAACAGATGTCAATCAACGCCACTTCTGATGCCATTACCAAAACTGAAACAATTCGTAAGGGTATCAGTGTTGGGAATATCGTGAAGGATGCCGCGTTGGGAACAGCCGCTGCTGCTGCTATCTCGGCTGTGACTGGCGACAGAGCGATCGCTACTGAGGAACTGTTGTTGGGTGCTGGTTCTGGTGCTTTAGTTGCCCTAATCCAAAACTTCCTCGGTAGAAACAGCGTCGATTTAGTTTCGATTACTCCTGGCACAGACTTGAATCTTAAACTGGGTTCTCCCTTGGTGATTAGCGCCAGATAGTCATTGGTCATTGGTCATTGGCTAAGAACAAATGACTAAGGACTAAAAACTAATGGCAACCAGACAACAAAGGTTGTTCCCTTGGCTGGATTGTCATGAGCATTACTCGTTGTAGATTCTGAATTTTGTTTAGCCCAGCACAATCTGTCTGGGCTAAACACTTCTATTTCACCCTGCATTTGTTCGATTAACTCTTTGGCGATCGCTAATCCTAAACCTGTGCCAGGAATCGTTGTTGCTGCCTGGACGCCCCGATAATGCCGCTCAAAAAGATGTTCTAAGTCTTGGGGCGGAATTCCAGGTCCCGTGTCGCTAATGGCGATAGCGAGGCGTTGCTGTGTTAGTGGAGCAGCGCTTCTAGAGCTAGCCTTTGCTAACATTTCACCGTGAGATGTTTGTGGTTTATCTTCAACTCGGATATTAATTTGTCCACCTGCTGGGGTGTACTTTAAGGCGTTGTCGATGAGATTGCTCAATACCTCCCTTAACGCCGTCGCATTGCCTTTCACCAGTGGTAGATCGGTCGGGATTTCGGCTTGCAACTTCAGATTGCGTTCTTGAGCGATCGCTAGTGCGGAAACTAATAGCGGTTCTAAGACATCGGCTACGGAAATAGATTCCATCCCTTGAGCATTGCTAGGGAGTAGGGAGTTAGTAGTTGGTCGTTGGGAAGGCTCAAGTGTAGATGCTGGTGTGAGTGCTAGCGGCGCTATATCGTCTTCGGTCAGATCGAGGCAGGCATTGAATTGTTGCAGCAACTCTTGCAGGCGATCACTTTCTCGCACAATACTCGAAGCTACTTCATGATTTTTATCCCCCGGACGCAGGCGCTTGATCAGTAACTTGCCAAACGTGCGTAAAGCTGTTATCGGGTTACGAAATTGATGCAGCAAGTCATCTAAGCGATCGCGTTGTTGTGCTTGCAGCAACCTAGATTCCGTCAACTGCTGATCAGACCAAGCTCGACGCTGATCCATAAGGCAAGCGATCGCCAAAGTTCGAGCAATTCTTTCAATCGTCGCCTTTTCTTTCTCATTCCAAGGTCGGTCTTCACGCGCCGTCACTAACAACCCCATCACAACCCCTTCATGAATTAGGGGCAAAACAATTTGGCGTTGCTGTCGTAATAAATTTTCTTTCCAGTCTGCCGAAGTTGAATTCCCTCTTGGGTCATTGCCAAAAGCTTGGGGAAGTAATCGAGGTGCTGCTCTCAATAATCGGGGAATTGTATCGATCTTGCCCCCAAGTTCAGGCAACATAGGGTCAGGAGCGTCCTCTTCCCAGACCACTGTTGCTTCCGGATAAACCACTACAGGAATTAGCTTAGGCTTATCTCCTTCTACCAGTTCTTCTGTTAAGTACACCGCACTCAAAGCAGCTCCCAATCCTTGAGTTAACACTGTCACCTGCGATTTACACAGGGCGATAAATTCTGAACTGGTCGGAATGAACATGAGATTAATAATTTATCTGGGACTGAGATCTTGCCTTAAAACCGCTATAGGCTTCCTCTCTATGATGTCTAACAAGCGATCGGACTGACTAGGACTTTTGAATTAAACTACTTAGAATTGAAAATATTAAGACTTTGTATCAATCTATGAAGAGGAGTTGATATTTTGAACTCAACCCGATATACTTTCGACGGCTTTTGTAACTAACATTACAACAGTCAGCAAACAGAGGAGGTAAAGAGGTTGGCAAGAAGACGTAAGCGCAAAAGTCGCCGCCGCCAAGAGGGGCGCAAGATTCTGGAACACGTGCCTCAGTATAATCTCGAAAGCGGTGAAGATAAACCAGTCACAGCAGCCCGGAAGTATATTCAATCAACAGGAATCCTTCCCCCTGCATTGCTGCTAGTGAAGCGAAATGAACACACTACAGACCGTTATTTCTGGGCAGAAAAAGGGCTATTTGGTGCCCAATACGTCGAAGAAAATCACTTTCTGTTTCCCAGTCTGCGGATACTCGACTCCCCCGTAGAAAAACCTGCAGTTGCGGTTCATAGCCGTTGAGCCATCACCGATAAACTTTGGTGACAAGCGCTTTCATTTAACCCTACTTAAGCTCCTAGTACTTGAGTAGGGTTAATCTTTTGTGGTTAATGACTGCTGGAAGGTTGACTAAAGGGTTTAAGCTTTAGAGCTTGTTGCAACTCTCGAAGCTCATCGCGATGGGCTGTGACGGTTACGAGAGTCTTGCTATCTGTGCCCTGAGTAGGTACGGCTTCCACTTTTAATGAAACCTGTTCGTTTCGCCCCGCTTTTTTCCAATAAAAAGCTCCCGCAGCAGGTGCTATTAGAACTAATCCCAGGAAAATGTTAGTGAGTGTTGGGTACAAAAATGAGAGAACTAACGACAAACAAAGGATACCGCAGGCGGCTAGAACCGTTAGAAAGATTGCAAGCAACAAACTCGGTCGTACAAAGCCTTGGAAGGTAACTTGATTAGTGGCGGCATCAACCGCAGCCACTCGGTAAGCTCTTTGGTCAAAATATTGCTGCAATCGACTGAGAAGTGATTCTTCTGATTCTTGCGCAATCAGCCCCACTTGTTGCGTTCGGTCTTTAACAGAAGCTCGGATAAAAAACAATAAACCGACTGCCAACAACAACGTCAGCAGGAATGTAGAAGAAAGAATTGTTGTATTCACAGACTTTTGATTAGAACATATAAACCCGCTACTATTTTACGATTTGTTAACCCGTGATGGTTGGTGACGAGTGCTTCATGTCACTAGTCCTGCGTTTGCACAAGTCGTTCTTCAAAGAAGCTAAGAAGCGTCAACCTTTAGGTCGTCACCATTAATCAATTGCTAGCAGCTTGTTGGGGAGAAACTTCTCCTGATACAAATGCGTCATTCAACGCAGCTGCTAGACTTGCGTTTCCTTTGCGTGAAAACAAGCTTGGCACGAAGAGCCAATTGGATCTTTATCCAAAAGACGGCAATAAGCTATTACATAGCTTTGCTTTCGTGGGTCATATAGCTGCGCCAAAAACTGGCTAGCTCCTGAGCTTGCTCCCGCCACTCGGAACGAATTTGATACATCCTGCGAGGGCGTCCTCGTCCTTCCACTTTCTTCCAGTACCCTGTAATTGCCTCTGCCTCTTCAAGAAACTTCAGTGCACTGTAGAGAACTGTGTCAGAGAGTCGATAGGTCGGATAATCCTGCTCCAGTTGTTGAATCAGTTGTGTACCATAGGATTCTCCTTGCAACAAAATGCACAGAACGTAACATACCGCTAATTCCTTGTTGAGGTAGTTGGGAGGGGGATCTTGAAAAAACTGATAGATATCCTCAAATTTCATCTGCATAGCTCGCTGAATATCCCAGCCATCCGGCTTTGAATGGGAAAGTTTTCCTGAAACTAACAATTGCTTCAGCACCCCTAAAAATTCATACCAATGCAGCCTTATACATCCCCTGAACTCATTGATCTGGAAACACCCGGCATACTAACGCCTTAAAGGCTTTTTCGATCAGGGAAGTATAGGAGCCGATTGAAGAGGACACTACATACACTGTGTTTGCCCTTAAAGGGAGCAACCTCAGTTGATTAGTTCTCCTCACACGTTTATAGCGTGAAAGCCATGATTAGGCTGTAATTCACTCGTTGGTTCGCTGACCTCAGATGCAACACAGCTGAATAACACCATCAATTTTAGCGAAGTCACCCAAGGCTCTGTCCAATAGAACCTACTTTGTATCTAAGGTTAATTGACATGATAGAGGTTCCCGTTCTTGAAAAACCTGAGTTTGACATAAGGTTGAAAGCATCGATCTTTATCTACTCAGTTGTGAACTGATATTCCGTATACTTTTTAGTTTCTAAAGGAATGGGG
>DATNQT010000283.1:0-9645 GCA_036703885.1 Candidatus Sericytochromatia bacterium | reverse complement strand
CATCAGATTCAAACACTGTATCGCTTGACCAGCTTGACCTTTAATCAAGTTGTCAGTGACCGACATCACGATTACCCTGCCGGTGCGGGGATCGACTTCGACACCGATGTAACAAAGATTTGTGCCACAAGCCCACTTGGTTTGGGGATAAGTGCCAGCAGACAACACCTTGATAAAAGGAGATGCCCGATAGAAGGCTGTATAGATGGTTATCAAATCTTCTCGGACTAACCCTGGATCACGCAGAGTAGCATAAACAGTCGCCAAGAGACCCCGCACCATAGGAATCAGGTGGGGAGTAAACTGCACCATCACATCGTGACCCGCTAAATCACTGCAAATTTGCTCGATTTCCGGGATATGTCGGTGGTGGGCAACACCGTAGGGCGCGAGGGAGTTATCGGCTTCTGCCAGTAAAAGATTGGTTTTGGCAGCGCGTCCGCCACCGGATGTTCCAGATTTACCGTCGATAATCGCGGTTTCCGGGATAATTAGTCCTTGCTTCAAAAGCGGTGCCAGGGCAAGCAGGCTGGTGGTGACATAGCAACCGGGACAGCCGACCAGCTTGGCTTCGGCGATGCGATCGCGATACAGTTCCGGTAAACCATAAACCGCCGTTGCAGCAGTTTCCTGGTCGTGGCGATCGCCTCCGTACCAGTTTTTGTAAGTCTCCAGGTTACTAAAGCGATAGTCCGCCGAAAGGTCGAGAACTAGACATCCTTTTGACAATAGAGTCGGTGCCATCTCATAGGCTAGACCATTGGGCAACGAGATAAACACCACTTTACAGCGACTGGCGATGTTATCTAGATCGATCGGCTCAATCGTCAGAGAGACGCGATGACCTAAATGAGGGTATAGATCAGAAAAGGGTTTACCAGCACTGCTATCTCCACCCAAATAAACCACTTCGACTCCTGGGTGATCCATCAAGAGTCGTACAAGTTGCACGCCGCCATAGCCTGAAGCACCAATAATTCCTACAGGCAGGCGTTCTAAATCACCCATAATATTTCTTTCCTAAGAGGCTGAATTCAGAAACGGTTTAACATTTGCTGCATTTTAGTATCAAAAGAGAACTTTGGTGGTAAAAATTTGAAGTATTTTCCGAGAAATTATTTCCTCAATCTCCAGAACAGCTGTGCCTAAACAAACGGGATACAATCGAGAAAGCCCAAAGTTTAGAAATCTTTACGAGTTGATGACTCGCACTCTTGAAGTGGAATCGCCTCAAACTGACTTATTTACATTTGACTCGATTGATGACGCCCTGGCAGACCTGAAAGCCGGTCGTGCTTTGGTGGTCGTAGACGACGAAGCCCGTGAAAACGAAGGGGACGTAATTTGCGCCGCCCAATTTGCCACGCCCGACATGATTAATTTCATGGCAGTAGAGGCGCGGGGGCTGATCTGTCTAGCGATGATGGGCGATCGCCTTGATGCCCTAGACCTACCTTTAATGGTCACCAAAAACACCGACAGCAATCAGACCGCTTTTACCGTAAGTATCGACGCCTCCCCCCACCTCGGCGTTAGTACAGGGATCTCTGCTGAAGACCGGGCGCGTACCATCCAGGTTGCCATCAACCCCGACACTCGTCCAGACGATTTGCGTCGTCCTGGTCATATCTTCCCCATTCGTGCCAGAGAGGGAGGAGTTTTGAAACGGGCGGGTCATACGGAAGCAGCCGTTGACCTACCGCGTTTAGCAGGTTTGTATCCGGCAGGTGTGATCTGTGAAATTCAAAACCCTGATGGCTCAATGGCGCGTTTACCGCAGTTGTTTAAATATGCCAAAGAGCATCAACTGAAAATTATCAGCATCGCCGATTTAATCAGCTATCGCCTCAAGTACGATCGCTTTGTTTATCGAGAGACGATCGCTGAATTACCCAGTGGTTTTGGCAATTTCCAGATTTACGCCTACCGTAATACCTTAGATAGTTCAGAACACGTTGCGATTGTTAAAGGAGACCCCGCCGAGTTCCGCGATAAGCCTGTCATGGTGCGGATGCACTCCGAATGCTTAACAGGAGATGCCTTGGGTTCTCTACGCTGTGACTGTCGGATGCAACTAGAAGCCGCGTTGAAGATGATTGAGAACGCGGGTCAGGGAGTAGTAGTTTACTTGCGCCAAGAAGGGCGTGGGATTGGTTTAGTGAATAAACTCAAAGCGTATTCGCTGCAAGATATGGGGCTGGATACGGTTGAAGCCAACGAACGCCTAGGATTTCCTGCCGATCTGCGGGACTATGGTATGGGAGCACAAATGCTCAATGATTTGGGTGTGAAAAAAATCCGCTTGATTACCAACAATCCTCGGAAAATTGCTGGTTTGAGAGGCTATGGAATTGAGGTGGTAGACCGAGTACCTCTGCTAATCGAAGCGAATGACTACAATTCCACCTACTTAGCAACAAAGGCTGAGAAGCTGGGTCATATGCTATTACAAACCTATTTGGTTACGATTGGGATTCAATGGCAGGATGCCCCTCAGCCCGTTACCGAACGCTACGAGCGATTGGAGAAACTTCGCCATTTGGTACATAGCCAACATTTGTTGTTGCAAGAAGAAGCACGACCCGTAGCGATCGCTCTTTTCGGTAAACCGTCTTTAATTGTTCACCTAGGTTTTGACCAATCGCACCTAGCCACACCGGATTGGTACAAGCACTCCAGTCATCCCTATGTAAAAGCGATCGCCAAAATTCTAGATACTTTGAGCCAGTGGCCTCAAACCGGACGCCTGGAATTTTTGGTGTCTCCTGGTATCGATCCGATGATTGGATTACAAGTTCAGCTAGACCGACAGACCTTCCCTCTAACCGTGCGTCCGTCTTCCCTCTGCGATAACTTAACCACTCAAAAAATCTATAGTTTTGAAAGATGACTTTTCAGGCTTTGTCAGCTCGCCGAGCGAGCTGGCGCTCCCTTGAGCAACTGAATCAGTTTTTGCCAGATTGGTTGCTGCTCAGTTCCTAAAACTTTTTTATAGCTTGCAAAGGCACGTTTATAGTTACCTAATTGATGCAAAGCTATCCCCTGGAACAGTAAAGCGTCTTGGGATGAGGGTTGAATTTTCAAAGCTTGCTCAAAACTGGCAAGTGCTTCCTTGTAACGATCCAAATGAGATAGCACCCCTCCCTGCCAGATCCAAACCGTGTGATTATCAGGTTGCAGTTCTAGCGCTCGCTTAACACTCTTCAGTGCTTCCTCATAATTGCCTGAACCCGCCAATTTTTTGCTTTGGTCATAGCAGAATTCAGGAGCTTCAGGTTGAAATTCGGTTGTGGAAAATAGAGATGAGAAGGAATTAGTCATCTATCTACTATTGAATTTTCAGGTTTTTAGGGTTTACTGACTCATCCATTGATACCCCAGTTATTTTTTAGCTAAAGCCCTTAGTTGTCTGTTGGTCTTTAGCTTTCTTTCATCTGTACGCATCTTCTACATCTTCTCAAAACTACAGCAGCCATGACATCCGCAAAAGCTTTGAAATCTTCTACGTAATTTTGCTGATTTCTATTACGTAAATTTACTGAATTTTTGGAAAGCGCCGCTATTCTACGTAGGGCTTGCTGGTTTCCATTACGTAAATTTACTAAATTGCTGTAAAGTACCACTTCTAGGCGTAGAGGCTGCGCTCAACTAAAGTCAAGTAATGAATTTTGATGCGATTGTTATCGGTAGTGGAATTGGCGGGTTAACGGCAGCTGGGTTGCTCGCTCGTTACGGAAAGCAGGTGCTAGTGTGCGAGAGCCATGCGATCGCAGGAGGTGCTGCTCATAGTTTTCAAAGGCGGGGTTTTACGTTTGATTCCGGTCCTTCTTTTTACTGTGGTTTAGGAAATCAACGTCCTAGTCTCAACCCATTACGGCAAGTACTGGACGTTTTGGGCGAATCTTTGCAAGTGGTTCCCTATGACCCAATGGGGCATTATCACTTCCCCGAAGAAACATTTCCGGTTTACAGCGATGCTTTATGCTACCGGGAGGCAGTTGCTCAAATTACACCGGAGGGCGCAAAGGAACTGGAACGATTTGAAAAACGACTGTTGCCTCTGTATGAAGCTTTACGGGATGTCCCAACCATTGCTTTAAGAGCAGATTGGCAGCTAGTTCCAGTGTTATTAGGACGCTATCTCCCCTCCTTGTTCAAAATGCTGCCTCAACTCGGTATCATCCAGGGTTCAGTTGGGGATGTCATGGACAAAGAGGTGTATGACCCTTGGGTGCGACGGCTAATCGATTTAGAATGCTTTCTGCTTTCTGGTCTTAAAGCACATGGGACAATTGCTCCTGAAGTAGCGTTCATGTTGGGTGAACGTACCCGCGCTGGGGTGGAGTATCCAGTCGGGGGTAGTGGCGCAATTGTGGACGCCTTAGTGCGCGGACTGAAACGTTGGGGTGGCGAGTTGCGCCTCAATGCCCATGTAGAGCAAATTTTAGTGGAAGCGGGTAGAGTCGTTGGTGTGCGATTGCGGCAGGGGGAAGTTCTCAAAGCACCAATAGTCATCTCCAACGCCACAATTTGGGATACCTATACTAAACTGCTTCGCAAAGAAGACTTACCCCAGTCTTACCGAGAAACAGCTTTAAAAACACCAGCTGTTGATAGTTTCATGCACTTACACCTAGGTGTCCAGGCAGAAGGATTGGAAGGGTTAACGGGGCATCATGTAGTCGTTCATGATGCGAGTAAGGATATTACCGAACCCGGTAATACCTGCATGATTTCCATTCCCTCGGTATGGGATGCGAATCTCGCTCCAGAGGGTCATCATGTCGTTCATGCCTATACTTTGGAACCCTTTGAGGGTTGGCACCGGGATGAGGGGTATGAGGAGAAGAAAAAAGCGCGATCGCAACCCTTATTCCGTGCCTTAGAACGGGTAATTCCAGATATCAGACAACGCATTGTCCTGGAACTAATAGGCACACCCCTGACTCATTCCTATTATCTGAGGCGCGAACGAGGCACTTATGGTCCTGCGATCGCGGCTGGGAAAGGAATGTTTCCAGGTTACCAGACACCTATTGCTGGTTTATACCGCGTCGGTGATAGTACCATGCCAGGAATCGGGGTTCCAGCAGTTGCCGCTTCTGGCATCCTCTGTGCCAATAGCCTGGTGATGCCCCAACAGACACTCTTGAGTGCTGAGTGTTGAGTGTTGAGTGCTAAGTTGTGTTCATAACATATATAGTTTCTCTTCCCAACTGCCAACTCCCAACTCCCAACTCCCTATTTCCTAGGGAGGACAAAGGATACACTAAAAACCCACCCATATTTGTCTAAATCGCCGTACTGCCTTAGTCGAGAGCAAAATGATACGATGATCGTAAAAATGCCCCTTTGAAGTGGTGGCAGTCAGCGGTCAGCAGTTAGGAGCGAAGGGCTGTAAAACCTGTTAAATTTTCTAACTCCTCACTCTTACCTGTAGTCTTTAAGGCTCTACCTGTACCCCTATACTCAAGCGAATAGAAGTTCCCTCCTCCTGCTATGTTTAAAAAAGTCCTAGGCGACCCTAACGCCCGCAAAATTAGAAAATACCAGCCTTACGTTGCTGACATTAACGTTCTCGAAGACGACATCAAGGTGCTCTCCGACGAGCAGTTGAAGGGCAAAACGGCAGAATTTAGACAACGGCTAGACAAAGCCAAAACGGATCGAGAACGAGAAGAACTCTTAGATGAATTGTTGCCGGAAGCCTTTGCAGTAGTGCGAGAAGCGGGGCGTCGGGTTCTAGGAATGCGCCACTTCGATGTTCAACTCTTAGGCGGTATTGTTCTGCACAAAGGGCAAATCGCTGAGATGAAAACGGGTGAGGGAAAAACCCTGGTTTCTACGTTACCTGCTTATCTCAATGCTATCAGTGGTAAGGGAGTCCACATCGTTACTGTCAACGACTACCTGGCACGACGGGACGCGGAGTGGATGGGGCAGGTGCATCGCTTTTTGGGATTGAGTGTCGGGTTGATTCAATCTGGCATGGGGCCGGAGGAGCGAAAGCGCAACTATGCCTGTGACATTACTTATGCCACAAACAGTGAGTTGGGATTTGACTACCTGCGCGACAACATGGCGACGACGATGGCAGAAGTCGTGCAACGCCCGTTTAATTATTGTGTGATTGACGAGGTAGACTCGGTACTGATTGATGAGGCACGGACGCCGCTGATTATTTCTGGGCAGGTGGAACGCCCGACAGAGAAGTATATGAAGGCGGCTGAAATTGCCCGAGCGCTCAACAAAGAAGAACATTACGAAGTTGATGAGAAAGCGCGGAACGTTCTGTTGAGCGATGAAGGCTTTGCTCAAGCAGAGAAGCTTCTGGAAGTGGAGGATTTGTACGACCCGAACGATCCTTGGGCACACTATATCTTCAACGCGATTAAGGCGAAGGAACTCTTTGTCACCGATGTGAACTACATAGTTCGAGGCGGGGAAGTGGTGATTGTAGACGAGTTTACCGGGCGGGTGTTGCAGGGACGGCGTTGGAGTGATGGTCTACACCAAGCGATCGAGGCAAAAGAGCGCGTAGAAATTCAAAATGAAACTCAGACCCTCGCCACAATTACCTATCAGAACTTCTTCCTGTTGTATCCAAAATTAGCGGGAATGACGGGTACTGCTAAGACAGAAGAAGCGGAATTTGAAAAAATCTATAACCTACAAGTTACGATTATTCCCACGAATCGACCGTCCGGGCGTAGTGACTTGGCAGATGTGGTTTACAAGACCGAGGATGCTAAGTGGCAGGCAATTGCCGAAGAGTGTGCCCAAATGCATGAACTCGGACGCCCGGTGCTGGTAGGAACGACGAGTGTAGAAAAATCCGAACTGCTTTCTGGTCTATTAGCCAAGGTGCAAGTTCCTCATAATCTCCTCAATGCTCGACCGGAAAATGTGGAACGGGAGTCAGAAATTATCGCTCAGGCAGGACGCAAAGGAGCGGTAACCATTGCCACGAATATGGCGGGGCGAGGGACAGATATCATCTTAGGTGGTAACTCCGATTACATGGCGCGCCTGAAGTTGCGAGAATACTTGATGCCGAAAATCGTGATGCCAGAGGAAGAGGATGCTTTCGCACCTTTGTCCGTGCCGGGAACGGGTGGGCGATCGCGTGCTCAAGGTTTTGCTCCTGGTAAAAAGGTGAAAACCTGGAAAGCAAGTCCGCAGATTTTCCCCACTCAATTGTCTCAAGAAACCGAACAGATGCTAAAAAGTGCCGTGAACTTTGCGGTACAGCAGTACGGAGAACGCAGTCTACCGGAATTAGAAGCAGAAGACAAGATAGCGGTGGCGACAGAAAATGCTCCCACGGATGACCCAGTGATTGAGAAACTGCGGGAGGTTTATAAAGCAGTTCGCAAAAAATACGAGGAGTTCACATCCAGCGAACATAACGAGGTAGTACAACTGGGAGGGCTACACGTCATCGGTACGGAACGCCACGAATCGCGCCGCATTGATAACCAATTGCGAGGAAGGGCGGGGCGTCAAGGTGACCCAGGTTCAACGAAGTTTTTCTTGAGCTTGGAAGACAATTTGTTGCGGATTTTTGGAGGCGATCGCGTCGCGGGGTTGATGAATGCCTTCCGCGTCGAGGAAGATATGCCCATCGAATCCAAGATGCTGACGCGATCGCTCGAAGGCGCACAGAAAAAAGTCGAAACCTTCTACTACGACACCCGGAAACAGGTGTTTGAGTACGACGAGGTGATGAACAACCAAAGACGCGCAATTTACGCCGAACGCCGCCGAGTACTTGAAGGACTAGACCTGAAAGAACAAGTCATCCAGTATGCCGAGAAGACAATGGATGATATTGTCGATGCCTATGTCAACCCAGACTTACCCCAGGAAGAGTGGCAACTCGATCAGCTAGTGTCAAAGGTCAAGGAATTCGTCTACTTACTGCAAGATCTAGAGCCAGAACATCTAGATGACATGATGGTCGGGGATATCAAAACCTTTTTACACGAAGAAGTTCGTAAAGCCTACGACCTCAAGGAAGCACAAGTCGATCAAATCCAGCCTGGACTAATGCGACAGGCAGAGCGCTTCTTCATCTTGCAGCAAATCGATACCCTTTGGCGGGAGCATTTACAAGCAATGGATGCACTGCGGGAGTCCGTTGGTTTGCGCGGCTACGGTCAAAAAGACCCCCTGATCGAGTACAAGCAGGAAGGCTATGAAACGTTCTTGGAGATGATGATCGACATTCGTCGCAATGTTGTTTACTCCCTGTTCCAGTTCCAGCCACAAGCTCAACCGCAAGCCGCTTAAAGTAGTGCTGAGTGCTGAGTGCTGAGTGCTGAGTATAATTCTTGAGATAAATCTGGGAATTGAGTTAGGTAGTCTTGAGAGTCGGTGAAAGTTAATCCCCAGTAATACAAGGGATTGAGTAAAAAAGTATTTTCTCTTTCTCCCTGGATAAATCAAGGGGCATCAAAGCTGCTACAAGTGTTTGCTTTTTTGTATTCCTCCTCAGCACTCAGCACTCAGTACTTAGCACTTACATAGCCAAAGGCAGCAGTAAGCGAATTGAGTAGTGATGCTCCTCCGGAGCCGTTATGCTGTTGCCTTCCATCTGGAAAAATTGGAGATCTCCGCCCCAGGAGCGAAGAATCTGTTGACAAATATTCAGATTAATGCTATTAAGCGATTGAGGAGAGGAGGAAATCTGCGGCAGGAGGCACTCGTCAAGAAAACCGCTTTCGGCAATGAACAACTCTAGAAGCGGTTGGGATGAATTAGAGTCAGGTGTTGCTATCGACTCTGGAGAAAGTGGCGAACACCATAGATTAATTCGACTTCCAGGTCGAGCGCGAACACAGGATGTGACTAAAAGCTCAAAGAGTATGCACTCCAGCTTGAGCAAGTCGCCATAGACGCTCTTATTTCCTGAGTTGTGAACTTGTAGTCGGAGCTGACGCTGCTCTGAGAGACGTTCGATGCGACGAAGCGATCGCTTAATTATGCTTGCCAAGGGTAAGGGGCGTAAGTTCGCTGTCAGTTGCCACTCCTCTTCCTTCAGGACTGGCTTCATAATCGCTAAAGTCTGTTCTAGCTGTTGCAGCAGTTGCTTGCGGCGCATCTGTTGCAATGGCTGACCACCACTAGAGATAGCTGTAGTACTGATTCGAGTCAAATCGTTCAGATTAGGTCTATTAGACCCACCCCCATAGAGTGGAGACGGCGTCAGTGTATGGAAGTCCAGCAAGGCGCTGATGCTCTGGGTAACGGACTGATGAAGCGTTTCTAAGCAGCGATGTTTATACCAGTTGAGAGTTTGCAGCGCTTGGTTTTCTTGAGCCTGTCTCTTGGTGCGGTATCGGTGCAGACGAAACCAGGCAAACTGCTTTGTCAACGTTTCTAAAGATGTCAGCAGGTGGCGGGACCACTGGCGTTGTTCTTTATCAGCAAGGAGTAGAAAACCCAGGGTTGGCGTTCCCTGCGTGTGGAGGGGAATAATCAGCAATTGACCGATACCAGGACTACTCAGCCAGTTGCGTGACGCTTCGGGTAGGTTGGTAACCGCATGGCAGAGATAACTAGGAGTGACTAGGACTTCTTGAATTAAAGGGTCGCTGGCGATGGGGATAGCTAAGTTGGGGGAGAGGGCAAAGCGCGAGTCAG
>DATNQT010000282.1:0-4638 GCA_036703885.1 Candidatus Sericytochromatia bacterium | reverse complement strand
CGTTCCGCTGCCAAGAGTTGCCGTGCGCCAAGATCGACATACATATCCTTTTTGCCCCATCGCAGATGAAATGGATCATGGGAGATTGTCCAACCATCTTTGACGAGCGCATTCTTCATCGCATCGTGATAGATGTCTAGGGCAGGCATAGGCAACCTATGGATAGAGCTTACCGTCTCCTATCCTAAAATTATCTTGGGTTATTGGATATTAATAGAGATTATGCGATCGCTCAAGCTCCAATAGACCAAAACGCGATCGCCAACCGCTGATAGGGAATTATGAATCCTGCTTCAAAACACCCTCATCCAAGTGAGCCACGCGATCGGCTACATCTATAATGCGCGGGTCGTGGGTGACGATTAGCACTGTACAGCCTTCTTCCTTTGCCAACTTCCGCAATAATTCCATCACGGCATGACCACTGTGGGCATCTAGAGAAGCGGTTGGCTCATCTGCCATAATTAACTGGGGACGACCCGCTAGGGCACGAGCGATCGCAACTCGCTGCTTTTGTCCTCCCGATAAATCGCGAGGTTTCTGCTTCCCTTTATCCCCTAACCCAACTTGTTCAAGCAAAGCATGAGCTTGATGTCGGGCAGCACGTCCCTTAATGCCTTTAATATTTAGCACCACTTCAATATTCTCAGCGGCTGTCAGCGCCGGGAATAAATTGAAATCTTGAAAGATAAAGCCGATATGTCGCAGTCGGAACCGACCTAGCTTGGAGCGAGACAATTTAGTAATGTCTTCTCCGAGTAAATAAACTTTGCCAGCCGTCGGCGTCAATAGTCCCGCTACGATTGACAACAAGGTCGTTTTCCCAGACCCAGAAGGTCCCATCAAAAGCTGGATACTACCACTAGGGATTTTCCAATCAACGCCTTTGAGAACTTGTAATTGCTGATGTCCGGACTCAAGTGTCATCTCCACACCCGAAACCGCGATCGCTTCCGCTTGAGGTTGGTTTAAACCTGTTGATTTAGAAACAATCTGACTTTTCTTCGGGCTAGCTCCATCGGAGTTAATTTGAGAAACACTCATCCGCTGCATTTTTGTAAGAGGTACAGTTTACAAAACTTTAGACCTAACTGCTCATAGTTTATTACGCCTTGAACACAATTGCTGGATCGACACGAGTCACCTTTTGAATGGCAAACAGCGCCGAACCAACGCACATTACAACCGTAATTCCAAAGACAGTTGCAGCCGACATGGGCGTGATTAGAATCACAATTGACTGAGTTGCGGCTGTCCAAGCTGCCACCCCTAAGCAAAGAGCAATCCCAGGAATATAGCCCAGAACCGCCATCCATAGCGCTTGCTCTACAATCACGCTGTAGATGATCCAATCCGACGCTCCGATTGCTTTGAGTGTTCCAAACTCCTTGATGTGGTCTGATGCCGAAGCATAAAGGATTTGACCCACAATTACCACCCCAACAATGATGCCCACTACCGCACCCAGACCCAGAATAAACCCAATTCCAGACCGTTCTTGCCAGTAGCGCTGCGTTTGCAGCGACATCTCATCGCGAGTGTAGGCACGAGTGTTTGGCAAGGCAGCGTTTAATCTCTTCTTTAAGGACTCTAAGTTCTCACCCGGTTTCGCTCGAACTAAGACAAATGTGACAAGGTCTTTTGCCGATAGCGCTTTTGGTGTAGTAGCCGCATCTGCCATAGGATTCTCATAATTGCTGGCATTCTCTAGGGACGTGAAGACCAAATCCCCTAATACTAAGGATTTTGCTCCGTTTGTTAAGCCAACCACCCGTGCTTTTAGGGATGATGATATTTTTCCTGAATCACCCACGCCTTTGAGATTTAGCCCTTCTAAGCTAGTTTCATCAACGAAAATGGTAAAGGGCTGTGTTAGGTCTTTTACACTGCCTTTGGTAATATTCCAGGGAGAAAATAATTTACCCTCTGGGTCGAAGCCAATCATCGTGACTGAGCCAAGATTATCATTTTTGTCTCGCCAGAGCTTGCCATCAAAAATAAAGGCTTCAGCACGGTCTACACCTGCTACTTTTTGAGCTTGGCTAACTCGTTCAAATGGCAGTGGTAGAGTCAGCTCCATATGTACCATCTTCTCTGAAGCTACCCAAATATCAGCTTGGGATTTATCGATTAATAGAGAAGAGGAACTAGCAAACCCACGCTGAAGACCTGTTTGAATAGTAACTAAGCTAACAGCAAACATAATCCCCGCCTGCGCCACTAGGAAGCGAGGAATATCTTGAAGCAGGTTTTTACGGGCAATTGAAGCCATAGTCAAAATAGGTCAAACAACGATGATTTTGGGAGAGTGACTGTGGAATTAGTGTAGCTAAAATAGGGTTTATCGTATGAGCAAGGAAGTTCAGCACTTGTTGGTAAGTGTAAATCCGGATTAAACTGTACCATTAAGTTCAGCTCCATGATGATTTCTGTAAGGATGTTATCGGATATATAACGGGTTTCAAGATAGTGCAATACAGGGCGTTATTAGGGGCACGATATTATCGTGCCCCTACCTATAGTACTAAGTTACTACTGCCTAGCTTAATCTAAAGGCTGCCCTGGCAAAAGTTATGGCAATGTCGCTTCCAAAAGGAATTAAGAAATAGATAATAGCGATCGATAGCGACCCAAGGCAATTAAAGGGAAGTATTGGGCATAAAGGTGATACTTCAAATAGAAATGACTCGGAAAGCCAGTTCCTGTAAAATCGGGTTCATCCCACGTCCCATCCGACTGCTGAGTGTTTACAAGGTAGTCAATTCCACGCTCAATTGCTGCCTCCGCAGGCGTACCCGTTGCCTTACCCGCCGCCATCAGTCCAATTAATGCCCAAGCGGTTTGAGATGCCGTACTGCGTCCCTGTCCTTTAAGAGATGGATCGTCGTAGCTTCGGCACGTTTCACCCCATCCACCATCTGTATTTTGACATCCGACTAACCAAGCTGCACCCCGTTCGATACTATTTTGGTGAGTCTTAGCTGCAACTAAGGAGAGTGCCGAAAGAACGCCACTGGTTCCATAGATGTAATTGACACCCCAACGCCCAAACCAGCTACCGTCGGGTTCTTGTTCGCTGATGAGATATGCGATCGCTTTCTCAACCCTATTCCCATCCATCGATAAATTAGAACAGCCCAGCATCTCCAGTACCCGCGCCGTCACATCCGCCGTATTCGGGTCAATCATTGCTTTTAGGTCAGCATAAGGCAGATAGTTGAGCCAATTTTGATCGTTATCTAGATCGAAAGCTGCCCAACCGCCTGGTTTACACTGCATCGTCGCAATCCAGTTCAAGGTGCGAGTCATGGCAGCTTGCTTTAGCTTTTCATCCGGCAGTTTGACATCCTGCAACGCCATCACTACGACGGCAGAATCATCGACATCGGGATAGAAGCGATTTTCAAACTCAAACGCCCAAGCACCAGGTTTTCCCTGTTTATTCTTGACTGCCCAATCGCCGTAGTCCAGAATCTGCTTACTCAGTAGCCATTCGCCGCCGCGAACTAAAGCTGGATGAGCGGGCGCAATACCGGATTCTACCAAGCCTCGCATTACCCAAGCCGTGTCCCAAACCGGAGAAACACAAGGCTGAACTCGGTAAGTATCTTCGGTTTCAATAGAAAAGCGATCGACCGCCTGCAACCCTCGTTCCACGATAGGATCGGCAACATCATAATCCAGGCAGCGCAACGCCAAAAGCGAGTTCAGCATTGCCGGAATAATGCCTCCCCAGTCACCCGTCGCTTCTTGCCGTTCTAAAACCCATTGTTCTGCCGCTTTCAAACCTTCTTCCCGCAACGGCACGATATTCAATTTTTCTGCTAATTTAAAAGCATCATCAAGGACAACAAATAAATCAGACCAATCTGAATTTCGCGGTAATTCATAACGGGCTTTATTAATCCCCTCTGCATAAAGTTCGTCCAGAGTAATGCTTGGATTAACTTTAAAAACAGGCTTTTTGTCAAAGACAATCAATAGAGGAACCGTACTACCCCGTGCCCAGCTTGACAGTTCGTAGATATTAAATACAAAGCTGTCAGGCAACAACATCACCCACGGTGGAATCGAGGGAACGCCACGCCAATCGTAACAACCAATCAGCGCCAGATGGAACTTCGTAAAAATACGACTTTTGCTGATACCGCCCCGCTCTACAATAAAATCTCGTGCCCGTATCATCGCTGGGTCAGACTTCGGGACACCCAGCAGCTTCAGCCCCATGTAAGCTTCAACCGACGTGCTGAGGTTTCCTCCATCGCCGTAGAATAGTTCCCAGCCGCCATGTTCGCGCTGTTGTTGACGCAGGTAGGCTTCTGCTTTGTGCATAGGTCTTTCCTGGTCAGTTCCCCAGATTTTGTGCAGGAGAATCGCCTCTGCCGTCATAGTGACGTTGGATTCTAACTCTGCCCACCAGTAGCCTTCTGGGTATTGAGTCGAGAGAAGATAGTTTTGGCTAGCTGCGATCGCTTCTGCTACTTTTGCTGTCGTCGTTCTGTCTTGGGTTTGCATACGTTCCCGTTCGATCTCAACCACATCTGCATAATGCAGCATAAAGGAAAATCTTTATCTGAGGTAACGGCTTGGGACAGCAATTTTATGAGTTTGGCTTTCCCATCTCGCGCCCCGCAGGCT
>DATNQT010000281.1:0-9095 GCA_036703885.1 Candidatus Sericytochromatia bacterium | reverse complement strand
TGGGGGGCGAAAATTGACTTTTGCAAGAGGTCTACTATCGCCATTAAATTTAGGGCAAATTCTGACCCATGCAATCTAAGTGCTTCAATGAGATTGGAGTTCAAAAAATGGATAATCAGTGTACCCCTTCTCATCTGGAGCATAGAACGTTTTTGGATCGGGTGCGTTCAATGGGGCTTTCAGTTCAAAGCGTTTAGGTAAGTCTGGATTAGCGATAAACAACTTGCCGAAAGAGACGAGATCGGCATCGCCAGACGCTAGAATGGCATTTCCTTTCTCCTGGTTATAGCCTCCATTTGTAATTAAAGTGCCCTTAAAAATTGGGCGAAACAGAGAAGTTACGGATTGGAGTACGTCGCGAGTTGCCAGATCGACCTCATTGGGTTCCATGAGATGGAGATAACCCAGACCAAAGCGATTGAGGGCGTCGATTACGTAGCCAAAGGTTGCTTTTGGGTTGGAGTCAAACATTCCGTAGAATGTGTTGCTGGGACTT
Organism: Candidatus Sericytochromatia bacterium; assembly: GCA_036703885.1. Classification (GTDB taxonomy): domain Bacteria; phylum Cyanobacteriota; class Cyanobacteriia; order Cyanobacteriales; family Coleofasciculaceae; genus CADCTM01. The sequence goes on along the minus strand of DATNQT010000281.1, from coordinate 8,599 downwards.
AGCTTGATGCCAACTCGGTCTGCACCCAATACACTAGAAACGGCTTCGACGACTTCCAAGAGAAATCGCGATCGCTTCTCTATCGAACCACCGTATTCGTCAGTTCGTTGGTTCGAGCCATCTTGGAGGAACTGGTCAATTAGGTAGCCGAACGCACCGTGGAGTTCAACGCCATCAAATCCGGCAGCTAAAGCATTCTCAGCTCCTTTACGAAATTGCTCGACAATCTCTGGAATTTCGTGAGTTTCCAAAGCGCGGGGTGTCTCCAGCGTGCGCTTCCCTTCGGGAGTGTGGAGTGAACCTGTAGCTGCAACTGCGCTTGGTGCTACAGGAAGTTCTCCACCCAGTAAAGATGGATGGGAGACACGCCCACTATGCCACAGTTGCAAGAAAATCCGTCCTCCCTTAGCGTGTACCGCCTCCGTTACTTCCCGCCATCCTGCCACCTGTTCTGACGAGTAAATACCAGGACAGTTCATATATCCCAGACTCAGAGGTGAAACCATCGTGCATTCCGTGACAATCAGCCCTGCCGATACCCGTTGAGCATAGTAGGTTGCCATCAATGGCTGTGGAACGCTATCTATTGCCCGCAAACGGGTCATCGGTGCCATGACCATCCGGTTTGGTAACGTATAAGAGCCAACCTTGACAGGTGAGAAGAGATTGATATCCGCATTCACTGGTTTAATCTCCTAACTTTGCTACTACTGTCGTCAACTTACTGCCGAGTTGTTCGACTGCCGCCTGTTGCGTCGCATCTTTTAATCTGCCCTCTTCATCAAAGGCTTGAAACGCACTAGAAATAGCCTTTTGATCGGGCAATACCAAAACGTTAATACTACTAAGAATTGACCGAACGTGAATTAAACCCCGCAATCCTCCCAACCCTCCAGGAGAAGCACTCATCAGTGCTGCAACCTTACCCGTAAAACAAGCTAACCCCGGTTCTCCAGGTTCTGGACGAGATGCCCAATCGATCGCATTTTTCAGTACGGGTGTAATCGAACTATTGTACTCAGGGCAGGCAATCAGTAGCCCCTGATTCGCCTTCAGCAGTTCCTTAAACTTACGCACATTTTCTGGAATGCCTTCTTTCGCTTCCAAATCTTCGTCATAGAGTGGCATCGGTAAATCACGCAAGTCTACATAAGTCACCTCTGCACCTGCCGCTTTGGCTCCCTCGGAGGCAATTTTTACTAATTTTTTGTTGTACGATGCTTCGCGGGTACTCCCAGCGAAAGCAAGGATTTTGGGTTGGCTGCTCATGGTTTACTTGCGGGGTTGTAGAGAACGTTTTTCTAACGGGCAAACAACTGCCTCTGCCATCTTTTTCGGATTGCCATAATCCGTTGCATAGATAATCAAAACTTTTGGAACATCAACATAGTTAACTTTTCTGCCTGCAATTTGCGAAATAATTTGTAGTTTTGCATAAACCCATTGGGGCGCACAAACGTAAAAGCTATACCTGACGCTTCAATGGCTTTTTCTGCTTCTCGATGCCATCGTGTTAAGGTAATTCCTGGTTCTACCTCTGCACCCATACCAGAGGATTTAATAATATGTTTGACTCCGGCTTTTTTAGCGGCTTCCACTAAATTTGCGGAAAGTTCAACCATGTTGGGAACCAGCGGCGTGAGTAAGAAAACTTTATCGACACCTTGGAAAGCTGCCTCAACAGTTTCTGGCTTGTCAGTATCAAATTCGGTAAGAGAAACTTTCTCACTTTTAAGTGATTCCGCCTTGCGAGGGGAACGAACAGCCGCACGAACATTTGCTCCTGCATCAGCTAGCTGTTTAACAACTTGAGAACCAACATTACCTGTAGCACCCATTACTAAGATTGTTTCTGTCATGGTTCATTCCTGATTTGAGTCAATCGGTCTAGTCTGGGAGAGGCGTACTGCAATTACACCGTTACGACAATCTTGCCGTTCTGCTGGTTAGACTCCATGTAGCGATGAGCTTCAACGATGTTGTCGAGGGGGAAAGTTCGGTCGATGACAGGTTTAAGGGTTCCAGATTGCAGGTTGTCATAGACATAGCGTTTGCCTCTGTCAAGCTTTTCGGGATTGGAGGTAATCTCAAACAGCGTGTACCCCCGTATCGTTAAACTCTTTTGCAGGGCAGCCATCAATGGGAAGGGCGTTGGCGCTAGGCTGAGGGCACCATATTCAAAGATGGTCGCGCCACGAGCAGCAGCTTGGGCTAATGTCTCTAGTAGGGGTCCAGCGACTGGGTCGAAAATCAGGTCAGCTCCATGTCCTGAAGTAATCTCCATTACCCTGGAAGGTAAATCCTCTTCGTCTGTGACGATGACATAATCAGCGCCGCCGTCGAGGAGTATTTGTTTTTTAGCGCTGGTTCGAGTTGTGGCGATCGCTATAGCCCCAGTCGCCTTGACAATTTGAATAGCAGCGTATCCCACACTACTACTAGCCGCGCTAATCAATACATAGTCCTGCGGCTTTAGCTGACCGTTCTCAATTAGTGCTCCGTAGGCTGTGAGGTACTGCATCCAGATGGAAGCACCTTCCTGAGCAGACAGATTTTCGGGATAGGTAGCGACAGCATGAACCGGAACCACGGCGCTTTCTCCATACACACCGTACTGCTTCATCGAAAAGGCAGGAATAGTACTAACCTTGTCGCCGACTTGGATGCCGCTGACACCTGCTCCCACGGCATCAATGAACCCTGCTGCCTCATAGCCAAGAAGTGAAGGAAAATTTGGTATTTCTAGATACTGCCCCTCACGGAACATAATCTCGGCACGATTAAGCCCAATCGCCTCGACCTTCAATCGCACCTCACCCTCACCAGGTTCAGGAGTAGGGAGGTCTTCCAGCTTGAGAACATCAGCGCTTCCTGTCGTATGAAAGCGGACAATTTTCACCATAATGAAACACCTTTTGAATTTTGAATTGATTAGACCTAGCTTGAAAATAGGAGTCCTTAAAAAAAGCGTTGCTGAATGACCCAACAGTGAAATCGCAATTCAGCAACGCCCTAATAAAGTACAAACCTTACTCTATGAGAGTGTTGATAACCGTGAAAATCGCTACTCTTCTCCTTGGATTGGAGACTCTTCTGGAACAATATCGAGAATCATCTTTTCAGAGCGTCGAATAATCGTCAAGGATGACTCTACGCCGACTTGCTCGTGTGTCAATACCTTGTGCAAGTCATCAATGTTGGCGATCGCTTTTTCCCCAAAACCAACGATTACATCTCGTTCCAGTAATCCTACCTTTTGAGCAGGGCTATTATTTTCAATTGAGATAATCAGAATTCCGCTCTCAACTGCCAAGTTGTGAAAGTTAATTAGACGACGCGGTAAAGGAACTGTTTGTCCGCCAACACCGATATAACTACGCCGGATTTTGCCATCTCTAATTAGAGGTCCAACCACAAACTTTGCGGTGTTAATCGGAATCGCTAGACAAATCCCTTGAGCACGCGAAATGATGGCGGTATTGACACCAATCACTTCCCCGCGTGAGGAAACTAAAGGACCACCGGAGTTACCTGGATTTAAGGCAGCATCCGTCTGGATGATATCGTCAATCAGCCGTCCGGAGTTCGATCTAAAAGAGCGTCCAACGGCACTGACGACTCCTGCGGTTACCGTACACTGAAAGCCGTAAGGATTACCAATGGCGATCGCAACTTGACCCGCTTTTAGAGATTGGGAATCACCTAGTTTTGCTGCCACCAAGTTTGGTGCATTAATTCTAATCACCGCTAAATCGGTATCTGGGTCATCTCCGATGAGTTCTGCCTGACACCGACGCCCATCAGAAAGCGTCACTTCAATCTTGGTAGCGTTATGTACGACATGGCTATTGGTCAAGATATAACCATCGGGTGTGAAGATAAAGCCGGAACCATTACCCCGTGTTTCTTGAGGTAATCTCGGATTATTTCCCCGCCTGCTTCTAATTTGCCCAACAACGTCAATATTCACCACTGCTGGGCTGACCTTCTCTACCGCATTAGTGACTGCCCGTGAATATGCATCAAGAAGCGGTTCATCTCCTGTCGGGAGTTCAATAATTTGCCGATTCTCGAAGGCATTGGCATCATTTGCTACCAGTCGTAAAACTTGTCCCATGACCATTCCCTCTATCGACTTGTAACGAGAAGGCGATGAATCCATCTCCTAACTGTATGATGTCGAGAGTACAAAAGTTTTAGCAAGTAGGCACTAAAAAGTGCAGTACTTACCAAATGGTGCGTACCTCACCCGAACCTGATATTTTCAATGCGAATTGCCCAACCCAACGGGCACTCGAAACCATTGCTGACAAGTGGAGTGTCATTGTCATCTATGCCCTTTCTAAAGGGACGAGGCGCTATAGCGAACTCCAGCGACTGATAGGTGGCGTGTCACAAAAGATGCTGACGCAGACTCTGCGTAAGTTAGAACGTGATGGATTAGTAGAACGTCATGTATATCCAGTTGTCCCGCCAAAAGTTGAGTATTCTTTGACACCTCTAGGCGAAACGCTAACTGAATTATTAAAAGCAGTTTGCAAATGGGCAGAGACTCATCTGGATGAGCTAGAAGCGGCTCGTGTGCGTTACGACGAGCAAAGCGATCGCTAATGTCTCGATGTTATTGTAAGCCTCTGGATAACCCTGCAAAAACCAGTTTTGCGGAAATTCGTTACCCGTTCTGAGAGTTGAATATGTTACCGGATAAAGTAGTTATTTTTGATACCACTCTGCGTGATGGAGAACTCACGCCTGGTGTGAAAATGAATCTCCAAGATAAAATCACCATTTCAGAACTTCTCGAAGAAATGGGAGTCGATATTATTGAAGTGGGATATCCCGGACATTATCAAAAAGATTTTGAGGAAACTTTAGAACTTGCCAAAATAATTAAAAAATCCACAATTTGCGGATTAGCAAGCTCAAAACAAGATGAGATAATAAGCGTTGCTCAAGCCATCAAATCGGCAGAGAAAGCTAGAATTCATACCTACGCTCTAGTAAATTTAAAAGGTCAGTCTAAAGTAAGTGAGGAGCAAGTATTAACTGAAATCAAGCATAGTGTTTCCCTTTCACGAAATTACTGTAATGATGTGGAATGGAGTGCTTTCGATGCTACTAGAAGCGAACCAGATTTTTTGTGTAAAGCTATAGAAATTGCGATAAAAAGCGGTGCAACGACGGTGAGTATTCCTGACAGCTTAGGTTTAGCCTCGCCTGAAGAATTTTCAAATCTTATCAAAATGATTTTTAACCGAGTCCCAAATATTGAGCAAGCGGTAATTTCAGTTCATTGTCATGATGATTTAGGTAGAGCAGTAGACAATTCTATTAGTGCTTTAAATAGTGGAGCAAGGCAAATTGAATGTTCTGTTAATGGTTTGGGAGCTAGAAAAGGTAATGCCGAGCTACAGAGAGTTGTGAGTGAAGTTTTAAGCCAAGGAATTTATCAAATTGACATTGATACATCCTTACTTAGTAAAGCCTCCGAGTTAGTTTCAAAAATTACTGGAATTGATAAAGAAAAGGTAATTTCGCAATAAATCCGAAAACTATGCAACGCTTTGAATACCTAACAGTCTATATCAATTCCTCAGGGGCTTATCAGACAGCCGATGGAACTTGGAGAAATATTCAAGAACTGGGCGAACAGGGTTGGGATTTAGTCTCAGTTGTTAATGAATCAGGTGATTTGGTAGCCTTCTTCAAACGACCCAAAGACTAAATCCACCAATGAAAATTCTCTTACCCCATTCCCCACTCCCTACTCTCTACTCCCTACTTTCTTAGGATTTACTAACTTCCCAGAAGGTAGGGCCTAGAACTGGATTAAGCTTGACATCCTTTACAGGTTTTTGGCTAAAGGCGTAGTCTTTCTTCAGCCACAAAGGAATGAAAGGAACATCTTTTGCTAAGAGGTCTTGAATTTCAGCAAAGATTTTTTTACGTGCTTCGGGATTTTTTTCTTTCCGTTGATTCTCAATCAACTTATTCATTTGTTCGCTGTAGTAAAAGGAACCTTGAGTTTGGCTGGCTCCATCTTCACAGCCTGTTTGGGCTGACCCTTTGGTACAACTTAAAAAAGGCTGAATATAGTTATCTGCGTCTGCAAAGTCGGGAGTCCAAGCTACTAAATAGCTTTGATAAAGCCCTTTAGCCGTGTTTGCAAATAGTGTTGTTGTCTCTACGGCTTTCGGTACAATCTGCATAATCCCATCTAGTTTCTGAGTCACATATTCTTTGAGAGTCCCGACGACTTGAGCGCGTTCTGCGGAATTTGAGGAATAGTAAACTTCCAACTGGAAAGGCTTACTCTTAGAGAAGCCTGCCTTGGTTAGGAGTTGTTTAGCCTTCTCTACATTTCCGTCGCCATAGGCATCTTTGAAAACGGGTTTATAAGCATTAAAGCTAGAGGGGACTAAACTGTAAGCGGGTTCGACTTGACCCCGATAAACGCGCTGTGCGAACAGGGAACGGTCGATGATAGATGCGATCGCTTGTCTTACCTCCAGCTTATCCAGAGGCTTCTGCTTCATGTTCAGCACCATATAACTCAAGCTACCTCCTGCCTCTTCCACGACTTGCCAATTTTTTGAAGCAGCTTGCTGTTTCAAATTGAGAATCTGCGACGAGTCCAAGGTGAGGTAAGCAATGTCTACAGCACCTGTCGTGAAGGAATTATACAAGTTGGCAGAGTTGCTATAGATCTGAAAATCAAGACCCTTATTCGCGGGTTTTTCACCCCAATACTTGTCAAAAACTTCTGTCCGAATCTGTTGCGGTGTGAAGGACACTAATTTATAAGGGCCTGTTCCCACAAATTCATTAGGTTTGAATTTTCCAGGCCCAATTTCATAGGCTTTGGGGGAAACGGCACACATCCCAGTGAATGCCAGAAGTGACGGAAATGGGGCAAATGAGTTTTTAATTTTGATGGTCAGTTCATAATCCCCAGTGGCTTTAACTGATTCAGCAATATCGCCAAGTAGGGCGGCGGGTTTACCACCATTTTTGATAAACCGATTCAGAGAAAATTCCATCGCCTTGGCGTCAAACGGCGTACCATCATGGAAGAGAACGCCTTTGCGTAAGGAAATGGTGTAAGTGAGACCATCGGCACTCACTTTAGGCAATTCTGTAGCAAGTTGTGGTTCTAGTTCGAGGGTGCCTTTTTTGTAGGAGTAAAGGCGATCGCCCAAACTGGTGATGATATTACTGGTATAGACTTCATAACCATCCGCCGGGTCAAGGGTTCGGGGTGGATCGGTTAAACCCACAATGACGCGACCGTTGCTAGTAGCGGCTGGACTAGACGAACTGGCTGTGGGTGTTGAGGTCTTGGAACCTCCGCAGCTAACGATTAGGAAGCAGCAACAGAGAAATAAACTAAGGAATTGTCCAATTAATTTCCACTTCTTCAAGGACAGGCGAGACCATTTCATCACGGGCATTGGGATTCTTGAGATTAGCGATTAGCTAAGAGTAACTTGATTTTGCTAGCTATCTATCAAACCTGAAAGCCAATCCCTAAATAGCGATCGCAACGAACTAAATTGAGTAATACAGTGGGAATGCTTTGGCTTCTTTGGGCTTGACGTAAACCCGTTGCTGTGGTTCCAGCTTCAACTCATCAAATCGATCTCGCGTCAAATTCACGACCACTTCCTGACCGTCATCTAGGGTTAACTCAACCTGAATCTCCCATCCCAGATGAATTATACGCTTCACGCTAGCATTGACAGAAGCGCCGTTGGGCGTCGTTTCTATTAGGACATCGTGAGGGCGTAAGAAAATCTCCGGATTTGCCGAATCAAAGCCACCGCCCTGAAAAATCTGCGAACTGCTGGGCAACACGTTTACCGGACCAATGAAACTCATTACGAAGGGTGAGGCGGGGCGATCGTAAACTTCTGCTGGGGTTCCTACCTGTTCCACGCGACCTTTATTCATGACAACAATTTCATCCGCTACTTCCATCGCCTCTTCTTGGTCGTGGGTGACGAAAACGGTTGTGACGTGGACTTCGTCATGGAGGCGTCGCAACCAAGCGCGGAGGTCTTTTCGCACTTTTGCATCCAATGCGCCAAAGGGTTCGTCTAGTAGCAAGACTGTGGGTTGAACGGCTAACGCCCGTGCCAATGCGACTCGTTGGCGCTGTCCGCCGGATAATTGGGAAGGATAGCGATCGCCTAATCCACTCAAATGCACTAAATCCAGCAATTCCTCTACCCGTGCCTTCACCTTGGCGGGTGGAATTTTGCGAATTTCCAAGCCAAATGCAATATTCTTTCGTACCGTCAGGTGTTTAAACAAGGCGTAGTGCTGAAACACAAACCCAATGTTACGCTTCTGCACACTTTGATGAGTCGCATCGCTACCAGTAATCCAAATCTTGCCACTATCTGGAGTTTCCAAGCCAGCAATCAGCCGCAATAGAGTAGATTTTCCCGATCCGGATGGTCCTAGTAAGGCAACAAGGGAACCACTTTTTATCTCTAAACTAACTTGCTCGACAGCCTGAAAACTACCGAACTGTTTGGATACATTTTCAACGGCAATACCCACTGTACTTAACCCCTAGATGCTTGGATGATTTGAA
>DATNQT010000280.1:0-8576 GCA_036703885.1 Candidatus Sericytochromatia bacterium | reverse complement strand
ATTACCCACATCTTTCTTAACAATTCAAGTCAGGCTCAGGAACCCTCCATTGGGAGAATGAGCGCACCGTCCATAAAAACTAACCGACGAATATAATTAGTCCTCTGACTTATCGCGGACTCCTTGAACAATCCGCGAAAGCTCATTCTTTTCATCGACAGCAATGCGAGTAGGAGAACCACTGATGATTCCTTCATAGTTGCGGAATGAATCTTTAATTTCTGGCCCTTCCTTACTAATCGTGTACTCACGAATTCCTGTATCGTGCCAAGAACCTCGCATTTTAAAGACGTTGAGAGCGCGAGACATTTGACCTCTAATCTCTACATATTGCAGCATTAAAATTGTGTCGGTAATTGTAGAAATATGAGAATCTGTAATGGAGTTAGAACCCATAAACTGGTCAGTGGTATTCGTAAAAAATCCGGTAATCTCTTCTTGCTTGGCATAACCCGTAACACCAATAACAAACTGCCGGAAAGCATTATTACTAACTCCCCTTGCCAAGGCAGAAAGCGAATCAATGGCAATACGAGATGGCTTGAATTCAGCAATCTCTGATTTAATAATTTGCAAATGGTCTTCTAGTCCTGCTGATTCTGGGTAAGTACAAAGGATTTTTAAAAGACCCTTTTGTTCTAATTCCTCAAAATCAATTCCCCACGAATTAGCATTACGAGATAGCTGGGCACGAGATTCTTCATAAGCAAAAAGAATAGCGTGATCGCCTTTTAAGCAAGCATCTTGGATAAACTTGCTCACTAACAAGGTTTTCCCTGTTCCCGTAGCACCTGTTGCCAGAATAATCGAATCTTTGAAAAACCCACCCCCACACATTTGATCGAGGGTTTTAACCCCTGAAGAAACTCGAACATTAGAAGAACGCTGCGTTAATCGCATTGCTCCTAATGGGAAGATGTTGATACCGTTGTTAGTAATTGTAAAGGGGTATTCCCCTTTCATGTGGGTAGTGCCGCGCAGCTTGAGGATTTCAATAGTTCGCCGTCGGCGTTCACCTTCAAGAACGTTACGAACAATTGCTACATTATCGGAAACAAACTCTTCCACTCCGAACCGTGCTACCGCTCCATATTCCTCAATTCGCTCTGTAGTCATTATCGTTGTCACGCCAATTTGTTTGAGGCGTGCAACTAAGCGAAAAATCTCCCGCCGTACCACTGAAGCGGCATCATACTGCTGAAATATAGCTGTTATTGAGTCAATAGAAACCCGCTTGGCTTTATATTTGCGAATAGCATATTGAATCCTTTCAATCAAAGCCGAAAGGTCAAAGTTTCCAACAATTTCCTGTCCCTCTGGGTCTGGTGAGGCATCTAAAATAAATAGCTTTCCCTCATTCATTAACTGTTGTAAATCCCAACCAAAACTGCAAGCATTTTTAATAATGTCCGTGGGAGATTCTTCAAAAGTTACAAATACCCCAGGCTCATCAAAAATACTGATGCCATGATAGAGAAATTGAACAGCTAGCAAAGTTTTACCCGTTCCCGATGTCCCACTAACAAGAGTAGTTCGACCCGTTGGTAACCCTCCATGACTGATATCATCGAACCCTTCGATCATTGTCCTGATTTTTCGGACTCCTCCCAATTCTTCATGTTTTTGTTCGCTTGTGTTAAGTTGTTTCATGTCTTCGTTTGGCAAAACTGAATATTACTCAAAAAAAAGAGGTCAACTTGCTAAAGTGTAGAGGAAGACAGTTTACTATGACCTCTGAAACTTAATTAAGAATCTAATTCCTCTTCCTGAAGTTCTTCATAGAGAAGATCTAAACCAATCAAGACTTTTTCTCGATCTGAAAGGTCACCAATAATTTTACGCACCGGAGGCGGTAAGACTTTTGACAGCGTTGGTGTCGCTAAGATTTTATCTTCCTCCGCCAGCTGAGGGCTTTTTAGGACATCAATAACTTTCAGAGCATATACTCCATGAAATTCTTGTTCAAGGATAGTTTTGAGGGTTTTCAAAGCCTTGACCGAGTGGGGAGTGTTCCCCGCTACATAAAGCTTGAGAACGTAGATTTTCTTTAGCGGACTCATAGGTTAGCAATTAGCAATTAGCGAGCGGCAACATTAGGGTGAGGATGTAATAGCAACCAAAAATGAGCTTAAGGACAAGGGCTAGTGAGAGCCTCCAATCAAGCTTATCGCTAAATGCTGACGGCTAAAAGCTGGTCTTATGATTCTCTAGGGATAGAGCGGCGATACATTTCGCCTAAATGAGCAATTACATCGATGAGCGTCAGGCGATAATCAAGTAAAATATCCTCACTTCGCCCTTCCACCTTCAACTGATTGGAGAATTCTTCCATAAGTTCCATATGGATTTCCACAATCCTAGAGACTGAAATATCGGCAAAAAATGCTTTATCAACAAAGTTATCAATTTTTTGATTAAGGCTGTTTTCTTGAGAAAAGTACTTTAATACAATGTGACGATACTCTGATTTTAAGTTTTTTAAAAGCTTTTGCCTGTCGTTTTGAGACATATGGCGTAAAAAAAACTGGGGATTTCTTTTGTAATACACACCGAGGTATCCAAGTCGCTCCTTGAGTTTTTCGGCTAACCGTCTCTGCTGCTGCATTAGAAAACTACAAGTCGTCAGCTGGCTAGTGAGATCGGTCGTTTCAGAGGATTCGGGTAAGCTAGAGGCAGGCGGAAGAGAAACAAACTGAGCGATCGCTTTGTCTATAAAATTCCCAATCTCAGCCACATGCTCCTTGCCGAGTCGGACTTCAGCAGCGTGTAACAAACACATTGCTCCTTCTGGCGGGGAACTCTCAGTCCCTTGGGTACTGTCTAGCTGCTCGTTAGCGGTAACACCCTGTCTAACTTTTTCAGATTCTTTCGTAAAGATTACGACAGGTAACAACAGTCCTAGTTCGTACTTAGGATTACTCAACGGGAGCAAGGAACTCTCCTCTAAAATTAAGCAATCCAGGTGCTGCTGGTGTTGCTCAACAAAATTAAAAAACTCAGGTTCTGAGGCAGCAATGTGCAAATTATAGCGATCGCTGCTCAAAACCTGACTCAAGGACTGAACCAGGGATTCAGAACGCACAAACGTACAGATAGTAAGTTGGGGATGCAAAACAATAGGTGTTGAAAAAATAAACGAGCGATCTACGATGAAACATCACTCCGTTGAAGTATATTTTAACAATTGATCCCGAAAATACTTAATACTAATTTAACTATTACGAGAATTGTAAGTAATTGTAATTACCATGCCCTCGATCGCCCCAATCCAGAGCAATAATTGAGCAGTACTGGTTCTCAGACCTAAACGTTTTTTATCCAGCTATTTGGCTCTAACAACCTCATTTTCAGTTTCGCCAGTGAGGATGTGCTGACACTCATCGGCGATTCTCCTTAATTTCAGCAAGATTGGTTATATCCATGCCAACTCCCAGTTTAGAAAAATTTACTCAAGCCGTTCCTGTTTGTAAACGAACGGCTAGTCTTGCTGCTGTACTAGAGATTTTTAGCTCTTCAGGGTGTGACGCGATTGTCGTGGTGAGCCAACAGCAACAGCCGCTAGGAGTAATTAACCTTCGACAAGTTCTGCCTTACCTGAAATCACTCGCCAGGTTAGGGGAAAACTCCGTAGCGATAACAGCCGCAGAAATTCACCAACCAATATTTCAGCTAAAGCCGTCCATCATCAAACCCTTGGCAATCCTACCCGCTCAACTGAGCTTGAGCCAATTTGGAGACTATGTACAAGAATCAGAAGATTGCCGTTCTCAGCACTGGGGATTGGTAGACGAGGACGGGAAGTTCCTGGGCTTACTAAACAGTTCACTGCTACTAAAATCCTTAGCCTCAAAATTTACAGCAACTGCTCGGGATAATGTTCGGGAAGAACCGCCGTCAATCGGGTTCAAAGGTTTAGTGCAACTCTTAGAACAATTGCCTTTACCTCTGAGTTTACAAACGGCTACAGGGGAAGTCGTGGCTCAAAATCTGAGCTGGAGTCAGCAAATTGGGACATCTCCAGGTTGGGATGAGCTTAAGCCTATCGCTGGTGGGATGTCAGAGTCTCCATTATTGGAGCCGTGTGCAACGCTCAACAGTAGAACCGTACCTGAAGGGTTAGAAACGCTAACCTCCCCAGCACTCCACTTTAAAAATAGTAATGCCGAACTTGGTTTAGCTGTGTTCCCGCACCGCAGCACCGTGCTTGATGGGACTTCTGGGAGAACACAGAGAGAGGGATTGCCTTTGAGTGTAGAAAATAGGACTGAAGAACCCTACTCACCTTCAGCGCGGGCAACAATCCAGCGCTACTGTGCGATCGATACCCCTCATATGGCGGCAGCCGTTTCTAAGCGTCGAGTAATGTTGTCAGCACTACCGATGATTCAAACTTACAATGACGAAGCTTCCCAAACAACATCGATACCACCGTTAGAAACGCAACAAAATAACCAAGAGCGCATCTTCTCGTTTGTAAAAATCCCCCTACCGCCCTCGTTTACCCTCCAGGAAGAGAAAGTAGGAGGAACCGGAGGAGCGCATCTTAGCAAAGCTTCCGTTTCCCCAACCCTGAGCTTCAGAGATAGGCTTTTTCCTCCTGCCTCCCCTACACCCCTTGCTCTCCCAGACGATGTGTGGCTGGTGCTAGCTCAGGACATCACAGAGCAGCAGCAAGTTGCCAAAGAACTGGCGGCGAAAAATGCCGATTTAGTACACCTCAACCGACTGAAAGATGAGTTTTTAGCGTGTATCAGCCACGAACTGAAAACTCCTCTCACTGCTGTTTTGGGCTTGTCATCGCTGCTGAAAGACCAAACCTTAGGAGCACTGAACGAACGTCAAGCCCGGTATGCCGGGTTAATTTACCACAGTGGGCGTCAGTTAATGACAGTGGTGAACGATATTCTGGATTTGACCCGAATAGAAACGGGTCAACTGGAACTAACGCTAGAGCCAGTGCAGATTCAGACAGTATGCGATCGCGCTTATGCCCAAGCGCAACAGCGACCCTCAGAGAAAAACCAACAGGATGAAGAATCCCCTTCCGAAATCAAATTCACTCTAGAGATCGAACCCGGTTTAGAGATGCTCGTAGCTGACGAGCTTCGCCTGCGCCAAATGCTGATGCATTTGCTATCTAATGCCCTCAAATTTACAGACACTTCCGGTGAAATTGGACTGAAAGTAACTAGCTGGGAAGGCTGGATTGCATTCACCGTTTGGGATACGGGTATTGGTATCCCAGCCCAAAAGCAGCACTTGATCTTTCAGAAATTCCAACAGCTAGAAAAACCTCTGACTCGTCGCTATGAGGGCACGGGTCTGGGATTAGTGTTAACTCAACGCCTTGCTCGCTTGCACGGTGGCGATGTTTCGTTTATCTCCAAACCTGGTGAAGGAAGCCAGTTCACCCTGCTTCTCCCGCCGACGCCCCCGCAGTGGAACAGGGGAGCAGGGGAGCAGGGGAGCAGGGAAGCAGGGGAGATTTCCCAATCCCCAGTCCTCAATCCCCAACCCCCAACCTGCAACCGTTTGGTATTGATTGTGGAAACCGTACCGCGATACCTAGAAGATTTGACAGAACAGCTCCAGAATTTAGCCTACCGAGTAGTCATTGCCCGGTCGGGGACAGAAGCCATTGAAAAAGCCCGCAACTTTCAACCTTGTGCCATCTTACTCAATCCACTGCTCCCGCAACTTTCCGGCTGGGATGTCCTGACTCTCCTCAAGTCAGATGCCCAAACCAGTCACATCCCGGCAATCGTGACGGCAACGCAGGCAGAAAAACAGCAGGCTTATCACAACAAAGCTGATGGCTTCTTGAGCCTACCCGTACAAGAGCAAGCTTTATTAAAGAGCCTAACGGATTTAGGCGATCGCCCCAGCTCCACCACCAAAACTGTGACGATTCTGCACCTGAGTCCGGACTTAAGTGAAACCCCATCAAATTTGTCCATCCTCAGTTGTGAGTTAACTGAAAGCTTATGTCTTCAAAACTCAGACCTTAATTACCGAGTTCTCGAAGCCGACGATTTAGATCAGGCAGAATTACTCGCTCGTGTTTGGCATCCTGAAGTCATGTTACTAGAGAGCGCTAGACTAGCCGACCCGCTTGCCTACTTGAAACAGCTTTCATCCTATACTGACTTAATCTCTTTACCGCTAGTCACCCTCGATCACCAGACAACAGAGGCAGCGAATCAAGTCACGGGTCTTTCTGTATATCCGTGTTTGGCATCCGATAACTCTTCTAGGATTGCTGCTTTATTGCAAGTGATTCAAGTAGCGTCTGGGATGAGCCGCAAACCCAGTATTCTCGTGATGGACATCGGAGAGCCAAAGAACCGAGGAGATTGTCCGCAAAATTCAAAAGCTCAGAACCTTACCCCCTCCACTCCTGATACCTCTTGGTTGCAAGCCCTGATTCAGTATCTTGAAACCGCTGGATTTAGAAGTATCCTCTCGTGTTCTTGGACAGAAGTAGACCGTCATCTCCAAGATCGAAGTGTCGATTTACTGCTACTTCGTTTAAGAGACACCACCAACCCCTCAGCGCTGGTTAAAGAGTTGATTTCCCTGAGGCAGATACAAGGATTACCGCCCATTCTTGTGTTAGACCATCGATTAAAGGCTTCCTCCTCAGATAAAGCAACGACTGGCAAATACGACTCTACTCCTGAGCTGGAATCTTTACTGAGAACTGTCTCTACCCAAATTCTGCCGGGACATTCTCAGTCGATGAGCCAGTTACTACACCAGATCGAGCAGACTCTGATTCAGAAGTGATATTTAGTTGAGCAAGGGTTAGATGTTATATCAATTTTCAACTACCCCAACTTACTCCGCTCCGCCATGAGGCGTCACTTGGTTGAAGTTGGGGATTGCATCTTGGCTCCACCTCTGTAATTCACCTATTAAGAGTTTCGTGAATTAGTCACAAGTATTTGGATGCCTGGAGTCCCTCCGGCATCCCCCTGTCCCTCCCCACCCTAAGCATCGTTCGCTGTACGCTCACTCGCTTTGAGGGTGGGGACTCTCGCGAATCCGTTGAAATCAGGACTGTACTCAGGCATAAAATACAGTTGCAAGCAGCGCTATTGCCGCCAATATCTGATTAGGCAATACCTCTCACTCAGGCAGATACATAGCAGAACTGTCATTAGGTCTAACGTGGAGATAGCGCTCAGTCGTCCCAATCCGGGAATGGCCTAAAGTGCGCTGAGTCAGATGAAGCGGAGCGCCACGATCAAGGCTATGAGAAGCGTGAGCGTGTCGAAGCCAGTGCGGACTAACATTTTCGTTAATCCCAGCCCTTTTAGCAGCCGCCTTGACAATCCGATAAATCCGGATGCGGTCGAGGGGTTTACCATTTTTGGAGCGAAACACCGGGTCATTAACACTGGCATCAACTCTTAGCTGTTGCAGTTGTGTCCAAAGCGTCGCTGGTAATAAAATAGTGCGAACCTTTCCTCCCTTGCCTTGCACGGTAATCTGTCCTGTCTCCCCTCTTAGCACCATATCCTTCCAACAGAGCTGACAAAGTTCGCTGACACGCAGACCAGCCATATAGAGAAGGCGCAGAATCAAATAATTCCGCAAATCTTTCTCTTCTGCAATCATCGCTGCCACTTCGCCTTCAGTCAACAGCCGCTCCGTCAGGGCATCCTTCCCTTTAGGCCCTCGCATCAACACGCCGAGATTGACCTCTAATACTCCAGTGCTTGAGGCAAACTTAAGGAAAGATTTGACCGCTGCGATCGCAATCCGCTGGCTATTAGGAGCCATGCCTTCAAGCGTCTTCTGCCACCCTTGGATGTCAGCTAGCTCTACCAAGTGGAGCGGCTTACTGACGTAACTCAAAAAGCGATGAGTATAACGGCGGTAGACATCGATGGTTCTAGGCGAGCGCCCGAACAGCCACATCTCTACCAACTGAGTGACGGCATCAGTGGCTAATAGCGCATTTGTTTCATTGGAGGAAACCGCTCCCATCAAGTACCAGGCGCGTGGGCTTCCTCATCTTACCAAGAGTGTTCCACCCCCCTGCTAGTGACAACATAAGACAAAAGTTATGTTGCGCTATTAGACCTGATTGTTACGCTCACACGCTCTATCTTCTCCTTACTTAAACCAGCATCTTTTGAAGAAATCAAACATGAGGTTTACTCGTAGATGACTCTGATGCTGTGCTTCCCCATGCGATGTAGAGCAATCAATCCGACTGCCAAGCGATCGCCTGAACTCTTCTGTAACTCCTCTGGTAAATAATGCCGGTGTTTCTCTTCCAGAGGAATCGCCTCTGGTAACTTGACCCGAATCTACTTTTTGTGAGCCGCCGCAGGTTTTCGCCGTATCCTTCCGAGGCACGGTTAACTATGAGAGCGAAAAAAAGTGTGGGAGATGGAACAAAAGTACGGCTGGAAGCTGAAGGCAATTAAGCCGACACGCGACCCAATTCTCAAAGTCGATTGTGTTTTCCACGGTGAGCAAACATCATTTGAGGACGAACGTTATGACTAGTACTTGGATTGTTTTCAAGGCTGATAACATGAGTGCCCCTGGCTGGGAAGAACGTA
>DATNQT010000279.1:0-6948 GCA_036703885.1 Candidatus Sericytochromatia bacterium | reverse complement strand
CTTTAGGAGAACCGCTATATAAGAGCGTTAAACTAGACAGTGCTGCTTAAAATCCCAGGTTATGCAATCTCCCAGTCAATCCTTTGTTTATCCATCCAGCCGTAAAGCTGACCAAGTTGATGACTACCACGGTACGAAGGTAGCTGACCCCTATCGATGGCTGGAAAACCCAGACTCAGAGGAAACAAAAGCTTGGGTGGAAAAGCAAAATCAAATCACTTTTAGTTATCTCGGTGAGATTCCGGTACGGGAACAGATTAAGCAGCGATTGACTCAGCTGTGGAATTACGAGAAATATGGCAGTCCTTTTAAGGAAGGCGATCGCTACTTCTATTTCAAGAATGATGGTCTTCAGAACCAAAGCGTCCTCTATACCCTAACCTCCCTCGACGCAGAACCAACGGTGTTGCTAGACCCAAACACCCTCTCAGAAGATGGCACTATTGCGCTTTCCGGTTTGTCCATTACTGAAGATGGCAAGCTGATGGCTTACGGACTATCGACTTCGGGTTCTGACTGGATTGAGTGGAAAGTACGAGACGTGGAAACGGGTAACGACCTATCCGATCATCTGAAATGGGTGAAGTTTTCCGGTACGTCTTGGACTCATGATGGCGAAGGCTTCTTCTACAGCCGCTACGATGAGCCGAATGAGGCGACTAAATTAGAAGACATTAATTATTACCAAAAGCTCTACTATCACAAGCTGGGTACGCCACAATCAGAAGATATCCTGATTTATCATCGTCCCGACCAGAAAGAGTGGATGTTCGGTGCTGGTGTGACGGAGGATGGTCGTTACTTAATTATTTCTATTGATCGAGGAACTGACCCCAAGAATTTAGTTTTATACAAAGACTTACAAACTCCAGATTCTCCAGTTGTGGAACTAATTAGTGAGTTTGAGGCTAACTATAGTTTCATTGATAATGATGGTTCGGTATTCTGGTTTCGCACCGATTTAGATGCTCCTCGTGGTCGAGTCATTGCCATAGATAGTAACAACCCAGCACGGGACAATTGGCAGGAAATCATTCCCCAAGCAGCTGAAACCTTGGAAGGTGTGGGGTTACTCAATAACCAATTTGTTGCAGATTACTTGAAGGATGCTCGTTCAGCCATCAAAATTTTTAACTTGGATGGTTCCTTTATTCGGGAAGTAGAGTTACCGGGAATCGGTTCCGCTGGGGGTTTTGGTGGCAAGCGCTACGATACGGAAACGTTCT
Organism: Candidatus Sericytochromatia bacterium; assembly: GCA_036703885.1. GTDB lineage: Bacteria > Cyanobacteriota > Cyanobacteriia > Cyanobacteriales > Coleofasciculaceae > CADCTM01. Next base: position 5,722 of record DATNQT010000279.1, on the reverse strand, counting down.
ATACCTTCACCAGCTTCACGACACCTGGAACTATCTATCGCTACAACATGGTGAGTGGTGAAAGTACGCTCTTCCGAAAGCCCAATGTTGCCTTTAACCCGGATGAGTATGAAACGAAGCAAGTCTTCTACAGCAGCAAAGACGGTACGCAAGTGCCGATGTTTATTACCCATAAGAAGGGGTTGCAGTTGGATGGAAATAACCCTACTCTCCTCTACGGTTACGGCGGATTTAATGTCTCTCTAACACCGAGTTTCTCGGTTAGCCGCTTAGTGTGGATGGAGATGGGTGGCGTCTATGCATTACCGAATCTCCGGGGTGGAGGTGAGTATGGCGAGGAATGGCATCAAGCAGGGACGAAGCTGAATAAGCAGAATGTATTTGATGATTTTATAGCGGCGGCGGAGTGGCTGATTAATAATAAGTACACTCAACCTGCAAAACTCGCTATTAATGGTGGTAGTAATGGCGGCTTGTTAGTCGGTGCTTGTATGACTCAGCGCCCGGATTTATTTGGTGCAGCACTACCAGCCGTGGGAGTAATGGATATGCTGCGCTTCCATAAGTTTACGATTGGTTGGGCGTGGTGTTCTGATTACGGTTCTCCTGAAAATTTGGATGAGTTTAAGGCTTTATATGCTTACTCACCTTTACATAATCTGAAACCGGGAACGGCTTACCCAGCGACAATGATTACAACGGCAGATCATGACGATCGCGTAGTTCCTGCCCATAGTTTCAAGTTTGCGGCAGCATTGCAAGAAGCCCATACTGGGGAGAAACCCGTGTTAATTAGAATTGAGACTAAGGCGGGACATGGTGCTGGCAAGCCGACGACGAAGATTATTGAGGAACTGGCGGATGAATGGGCTTTTTTAGTGCGATCGCTTGATATACGTCTCAACTCTGATTGACCATCGACTTAATTTCTTCAAAAACAGTTCACAAAGGCGTTCTACCCTGTAGATGGTATAAAAAGAACGGTCTTATTATCCCAACAAGACCGCGCTTAAAATGAGTACACCCAAAATTATTCTTGATACCGATCCAGGTGGAGATGATATTTTTGCCTTCCTCTGGCTTTTGAGTCTGGTGAAACAGGGACTGGCTGAACTCGTTGCTGTCACGACTGCAGATGGCAATGTCGCTGCCAGACGCACGTTTTCTTCTGCTAGCCAGATTTTAGGCTTAGGGGGATTCCAACACATTGAGGTAGGACGGGGTGTCTCTGTAAAAGGAGAAGCCTTGGAAGATGCTGCCCATATTCATGGATTAGACGGGATGGGCAATCTGTCTCATACCTTACCCGCAGCCACCCATACCTTCGAGAAAGCCCGCTACTCCGACGAGATCATTATTGATAAACTCAATGGCAATCCAGGTGAGATTACCCTTATAGCGATCGCTCCTTTGACCAATTTGGCTTCTGCCGAACAGAAGAGTCCCGGCATCCTGAAAAAAGCCAGGGAAGTCGTAATCATGGGGGGTACATTTCATTGTCCCGGCAATATCACACCCCAGGCTGAATTTAATATCTGGTTTAATCCGGAGGCAGCCCAAACCGTCTTCAACAGTCGGGACGATATTGTGGTGATGCCACTGGATGTCACCAGACGCCTGATTTTCACCAGGGATATGATGCAGGCAGTAAACCAAGTGAACCCAAAGAGTGAAATTTCTAGATTCTTGTGTTCCCTATGTGAATTTATGATTGGAACGGCTCTAGAGTATCGAGAAACGAAAGGAATTTCTGGCTTTCTCGTACATGATGCGGCAACGTTAGGCTATCTGTTTTATCCGGAGACTCTTATGCTGCAAAGAGCCAAAGTCAGAATTGAGACTAAAGGTGAGTGGACTTGTGGACAAAGCTTAATTGATAGCCGTCATGCACCGAAAGCCGGGGCAAATGCTTGGGTGGCGTTGCAGGTTGATGAAGTTGGGTTTTTCACCAGCTTCATTCAGGATTTAAAATGCTTTATCAAAAGCACACAGAATTTATGAGGTCGTTGTTGATCGCTCTCGCACCTCGAATAGACTACATTTGTACTCAGCACTCAGCACTCAGCACTTTGCTATATCTAGCGCATTATGGCTAAGTGGTCAGACTCCTATCTCGGCAAGTTGCGACAAATTGTTGGCGATCGCCTACTGCTACTTTTTGGTGGGCGGGTGATCATTGAAGATAAGTTGGGGCGCGTTTTATTACAAAAGCGAAGCGATTTCAAGATTTGGGGACTACCTGGCGGTATTCCCGAAGTAGGCGAATCTGCCGAACAATGTTTAACACGAGAGGTATTTGAGGAGACGGGCTTGACTGTCAAGCGTTTTGAGGCTGTTGGATTTAGCTCTAACCCTGCCACAGAAACCGTAACCTATCCAAATGGCGATCGCGTTCAAAACTACATTTTGATTCTGCACGCTGTTGAATGGGAAGGGAGTTTAGCTTGTTTAGACGGAGAATCGCTGGAACTCAACTTTTTTGATTTGAACCATTTGCCAGAGTTGATGCCAAACGATCGCCCTGTTTTGGAAAGGTTCCAGGAATACAAGCGAAGCGGCAAATTTCAGTTGTTCTGAAATCGCGAGCAATAAGGAACCCTACCGATATCATCTGTAGAGTAGCCCTAATTTATTAAAACGATGCTAACAACAGCTGATTTTCTGATCTTTGCCCAATGGGTAGGGATTCTTACCTTAGTTTGTGGTGCGATCGCCTTACTGGCTTTCATTTTCCAATGGGGCATTCGGTTTCGGTTAGTAGGAGTGACTGGCTTTCTGGGTGTGCTTACAGTGGGTTTATTTGCTCTTGGTGTTGTCCCCTTCACCCGTACAGTGATTCCGGGTGCCCTCCGTTTTAGTGTGGTTTATGACAACGGTGGACCTCAAACCGTAATTGCTGTACCGCCGCAAATAACAGAATCCGAACTAGAGGCGACTCTGCGTCAAGCTGCCAGTGACTTGTTTTCCTACGGACGGATGGGTGGGGGAACAGATAACCAAATGACGATTCGGGCACGGACTATTCTTCACCCGGAACCTGGGGTTTCTCAACCACTGTTTTTGGGTCAGGCAAAGCGATCGCTGGCTAGCCGTGATGATCAACAAATGGCTGTGACGATCTACTCCGAAAGCTTTGCCCAACTGCCCAAACCCTCATCCGAACCTTCAACTTAAAAAGAGTAGGGAATGGGGAGTGGGGAGTGGGGAGTAGGGAGTAGGGGGAAAGATCTTCATTAGTTCGTTGTGTACGCTGTTGATGGTATCAGCTGGCAAATACAGCACTGTACTACAGAAATATTTTGGAATTGACCCAGGGGGTTGAGGCGATCGCTATTTTATAGTAGGGTGGTAACCCGCTTAGTAATAGAAATTCTGAATTAGTGATGTGTCCTCACTCAATTCAGCTACAGCAAGATGAACCAAGCCCCTACCTCATTGCTTTCTCTCACTGTTGCACCCGCTCAAGTTTTGCGGGGTTCCCAGGCACTGGCACTCTCAGGAGAAGCGATCGCACGTTTGGGACAGTGTCCCCTCGTTGTGGGAGGCGATCGTACTCTAGCCGCCCTTACCCCGCAACTGCAACCTGTCCTGGAACAACAGCAACTGCGCTATTCCTTCGCCTCCTACAGCCCTGATTGCAGCGAAGCCTCCCTAAGTTCGCTTCGAGAAGCCGCCGCCTCCCATCAAGCTGACGTAATTATCGGTATCGGCGGCGGTAAAGCTTTAGACACCGCCAAACTTCTGGCGTACCAGTGTAAGCTACCCGTTGTTACTATTCCCACCTCTGCTGCTACCTGTGCCGCTTGGACGGGTTTATCTAATATTTATTCCGACCAAGGCGCGTTCCTCTACGATGTTAGTCTCGCCCGTTGCCCTGACTTGCTGATTCTTGATTACAGCCTAATTCAAACAGCACCACAACGCACCCTGGTTGCTGGAATTGGTGATGCTTTGGCGAAATGGTACGAAGCCTCCGTTAGCAGTGGTAGTTCTCCCGTCACCCTAATTATTGCCGCCGTTCAACAGGCGAGAGTGCTGCGAGATATCCTCTTTCAAAAGTCCACTGACGCCCTCAAAGAACCGGGAAGTGAGGCTTGGCGAGAAGTAGTCGATGCCACCGTTTTACTAGCAGGTGTCATCGGTGGATTGGGTGGGGCGCAATGTCGAACCGTTGCCGCTCATGCAGTTCATAATGGATTAACGCACCTTCCGGCGGCTCATGACGCCTTACATGGTGAGAAAGTCGCTTATGGTATTCTCGTACAACTACGTTTGGAAGAAATGCTTCAGGGCAATCAACTGGCGGCGTCGGCACGGCAACAACTGTTGAAGTTTTACGCCCAAATCGGCTTACCCCAAACCCTGGATGACTTAAATCTAGGAAATACCACTCTGGCAGAATTACGACAAGCGGCGGAAATTGCTTGTAATCCGAATTCTGATATCCATCGACTACCGTTTAAAGTTGTGCCGGAACAGCTGATGGCGGCAATGGTGTCTACAACAATTCCGGTTGAGGGAAGTCGCAGTCAGTTAGGGTTGACGGCGGTTTCTCAGAATGAGGCAAAAGGTTAATAGATTTTTAATAAATAAAGCGCTGCATTGCGATGAACTTAGATTGGATTACCCCAGCAGGACGGCTACAAGCACTGCCCCCCTATGTATTTGCCCGACTGGATGAACTGAAAGCCCGTGCCCGCGAGCAGGGGCTTGATTTAATAGACTTAGGGATGGGTAATCCCGATGGTTCAGCACCTCAACCAGTAATTGAAGCCGCGATCGCTGCCTTACAAAATCCCGCCAACCACGGCTATCCTCCTTTTGAAGGCACAGCTAGTTTCCGTCGTGCTATTACCAGTTGGTATCGTCGCCGCTATGATGTTGACCTCGATCCAGATAGCGAAGCGTTGCCTCTATTAGGGTCTAAGGAAGGGTTGACTCACCTTGCCTTAGCTTACGTCAATCCGGGGGACTTGGTTTTAGTCCCCAGTCCCGCCTATCCCGCCCACTTCCGGGGGCCCTTGATTGCTGGCGGTAAGATTCACAACCTGATTTTGAAACCGGAAAATGACTGGTTGATCGATTTAGGAGCAATTCCCGATGAAGTTGCTCGACAAGCCAAAATTCTCTATTTCAACTATCCCAGTAATCCCACGGCAGCAACAGCTCCCCGCGAATTCTTCCAAGATATTGTGGCATTTGCGCGGAAGCACGAAATCTTACTCGTCCATGACTTGTGTTACGCCGAACTTGCCTTTGATGGCTATCAACCGACCAGCTTGCTAGAAATTCCCGGTGCTAAGGAAATCGGCGTTGAGTTCCACACCTTATCGAAAACTTACAATATGGCAGGCTGGCGCGTCGGCTTCGTTGTCGGGAATCGCCATGTTATTCAAGGGTTGCGGACATTAAAAACGAATCTGGATTATGGCATCTTTGCCGCCTTGCAAACCGCTGCTGAAACCGCCCTGCAACTACCAGATGTCTATTTGCATGAGGTACAAAATCGTTACCGCCGTCGCCGCGATTTTCTGATTGAGGGTTTTGGGAAGCTGGGTTGGAATATTCCTAAAACGAAAGCGACGATGTATCTGTGGATGCCTTGCACGGTAGGGATGAGTTCAACCGACTTTGCCCTAAATGTCTTGCAGCAGACGGGTGTGGTCGTGACACCAGGAAATGCTTTTGGTAGTGCGGGTGAGGGCTACGTGCGGATTAGTTT
>DATNQT010000278.1:0-13930 GCA_036703885.1 Candidatus Sericytochromatia bacterium | reverse complement strand
GCATAGCCGAGGTTACCGTCGATAAAGCTAACAGGATTATTGATTTCATGAGCCACGCCAGAAACCAGTTGCCCCAGACTTGACATTTTTTCGGTTTGGATCAGCTTGGCTTGCGTCTGTCTTAACGTCTGCAAGGTCAGTTCTAGCTGAGTAGCTTTTTCTCGTTCTCTGGCTTCGGAATGCCGTAAAGCAGACTCCGCCTGCTTGCCAGCCGTAATATCACTGAAGGTACATAGCAATCGCTCCACACTTCCGGCTGCTGTTAGCTGCGGATCGGTATTAACCAGCAACCACCGGGTTTCTGGCTGTTGGCTGTTGGGACAACAAATGCGTACAACGACGTTGTGTACAGGCGCTTTTGTGGCGAGCGCTTGTTGCATCGGCAAACCCCCTTCGGGAAAAGGTCTGCCATCTTCCTGTACCAGTAGGAGATCTCCGGGAAAAGCTAGCTGACCGCACATATGGCTATCTGTCAAGCCGAGCTTCTCCATTGCCATATGGTTGCTGAACATAATTTCTAAGGACGGTTCCAGCAACAGTACTCCGACTGGCATATTCCAAAGTAGCATCCGGAAACGTTTCTCACTTTGCTGCAAGGCTTCCTCTCGCGCTAGTTGTGCTGCCAGCCGTTGCTCGAACACAGAGGTGAGTAGTGCCAGACCTAAAATAATCAGCGTCGCTGTCGCGATCGCACTCCCTAAAACAGACGTATTAAAGGCATAGGATACAGTTTTTCCCCATCCTTCGCCTTCAATGAACCTAGCAGCAGCCATCCCCGTATAGTGCATACTGCTAATCGCAATTCCCATAATTAGGGCACTACCAAGCTTGCGCCAGTTCAGAGTTACTGCTGTTTCATCCCGTAGCCGAAACCCTAGCCACAAGGCAGCCAAAGACGCGGCGATAGCGATTACCACTGATAGCCCCACTATCAGCAGGTTGTACTGAATGTGACCGTGATCAACCTGCATCGCTGCCATGCCAATGTAGTGCATTGAGGTAATGGCGAGTCCCATAAAAACACCACCAAATAGCAATCGCATGGGGCTAAGCGTAGCGCGACTCACCAACAGTAGGGCTAGACCTGAGTAGAGGATCGCATCAAGCAGAGACAGAAGTGTCACCCGCACATCGTAGGCAACAGGTTGTGAAAGATTGAAAGCCAGCATGGCGATAAAGTGCATCGACCAAATGCCCGTACCCATAGCGACTGCACCACCGATAAGCCACTTGATGCGGGTCTGTCCTGATGCTGACTTGACTTGCCCCGCCAAATTTAGTGCTGTGTAGGAGGCAATAATGGCGATGATAAACGCTAGCCCTACAAGACGAAAGTCGTAGGAGCTAGTCATGATTGCGTCTGGATGTTGCATATTGCAATACCAATTGTGCAAGCTCAACAGGCAAATAAAACGTTAAACCTAACATAGATGCTATTTTAGGGCTTCAATCAATTAGAATCGCTTCTAATACCCAGAAAATCATCCCTACCCTGCACACCCAAGTCTACTACTTCAACAGAGACTTGTAACGAACATAGGACTTACCCACCGTAACGCTAGAACAAGGGTTTGAGATTCTTCCTATTGCTCAGAATTGTGATGGGAAAGTGCTTAACAGGAACATTACCCCTCTCCTAAGAAACCATTCTGTTTTCTTAGGAGAGGGGTATGAGGAGGATTAACAAAAGCAAGATTTGGAGGGCAGCAGTTAGTCCCCAGATGTTCCTGACACCAATTCGCTGCAAGAATTCTCGTAGTCTGCTAAGGGGTCTGTTATCAAGCATTATGCATAAAGACGTATAAAATAAAGTATAAAAGGCGACGGTTCTACTGCTAGAATTTACGGCGAAACGAGTTTGGGTTTTGCACTCACTAAGCAGCTAGTGCCGCTTCCCGACGCAAAACTGTAATATTAAAACCAAACTGGAAACTCAGCCTATCTAGACCGTCAAGGAAATGTATCGTGTCTAAAATTGTTTCTATCCACTCATTTCGAGGTGGAACTGGTAAATCTAATTCAACGGCTAACCTAGCAGCGCTCGTCGCTCGTCGTGGAAATCGAGTTGGTATCGTTGATACCGATATCCAATCTCCAGGCATTCACGTCCTTTTTGGTTTCAATGAAGAGAGGATGAAATACTCTCTCAACGACTACCTGTGGGGTAACTGTGTAATTGAAGAAGCTGCCTATGACGTTAGTTCAGTTCTGAAAGAGAAAGCCTCTAAAGATAGCAAAATTTACCTAATACCCTCCAGCATCAAAGCTCGCGATATTACCCGAATCTTGCGGGATGGTTTTGACTTTAATATGCTCAATGACGGGTTCCAAGAGCTGATTGAGACCCTCAATTTAGACTATCTATTTATTGATACCCATCCAGGTCTTAATGAAGAGACTCTACTGTCCTTGACCATTTCTGATGTGTTGGTTCTGATCTTACGTCCCGACCATCAGGACTTCCAGGGAACTGCCGTGACTGTAGAAGTGGCGCGAAAGTTGCGAGTGCCTCAGATGCTACTCCTAATTAATAAAGCTCTACCAACTCTAGATTTCGATGCCCTACGAAAACGGGTAGAGGAAATTTACAATACGTCCGTAGCAGGCATTCTGCCTGTTTCTGACGAGATGATGGAACTAGGTAGCAAGGACTTGTTCTGTCTTCGCAACCCTAACCATCCTCTTAGTCAGGAGATGGAAAAAGTTGCCAAGCAGATTATAGGCTAGTTGAAGTTATATTTTCATTTTCAAATCAAGTCAGCTTAAAAAGTCCAAATCTAGATTATTATGGCGTTTTAAGGCAGGATACTTCCGGGTGCTGAGTTAATCTGCCAAAACCTGCCTATTGCATCTATCTTTAATTTTCACCAATTTCATCGAGCTACTTAAAGCCTAAGGGAGGAACAGTATATGAGCAGGAAGCCATTCGATCCTTCAGAAGCCGGAGACACAGAAAGTGAAAGCGATCGCGAAGTCAGTAAAGAGCGAAGCGCAAATCGCGATCGCCCTAAGATGGTCGATATTTTAGCATTGCCTGAAGTGGAGCAGGAGCTTGTTAGATGGATGGTGCGTCAAAAAGAGGTGAGTTTAGCCGAAGCTGTGACGTACATGAATCAGGAGGAGGAAGCTGTTAGCACTATGCTAAATTCCCTCTGTGAGCAAGGCTTTGTGCAGCAACTAAACGTAGAAGGCGAGTTACGCTACCGTACTTACCTTGCTCCTAAACAACGTAGCCGTACTTCTGACAAATTATGGCAAGAGCTAGATTTTTGATGAGATTATTAAGGGTTAGTAGTTCTGGAATAAGCTGAAAATAGGAGTCTCCAAGTTAAGGAAACGTGGTTTCGATCGCAGATTATCAAATACTGTACAAAGTTTAGAGAATTTCAGCCCGCAGCATAGGCGATCGCTATCAACTCTCTCACAATTAGCCTACTTATTATTTATCAGGTATCTCCGGAATACTTGGCAAACTGCTTGCAGGTAATTCAGGAGTACTCGGCAAAGATTCAGCTGTGGTATCAATAGTCTTTACTGTATCAGTCAGTTGAGAAGCATTTTGCTCTTCGGCTTTCACTTCAGACAGTTTTTCTTTAGCAATATTTGTTACTTTTTCAGTTGTGTCTTTAACTTGGTCGGTAATATTCTGAGCGCCACGCTTTATCGCCTCCCAATCACTGTGGGTTTTCATATAGTCTTCCATGAGAAACTCTGCCGCTTGAGTGACTTTTTGATTGAATCCCTCGGCATAGTATTGAGGCGCTTGGACAATAGCATCAGGGACGAGTACCCGTTTACTGCCAGTACTAGCGATCGCCGTAGACGGCAGTAAGTAAATCCCATCCAGAACGCCACGCCAACCGCTAGATACAAATAAGTAGCTAACTACAGTACCAGTCTGGGGAACAAATAAATAGTCAACGATTTTGCCAGCTTTATTGCCAGCATCTGTCCATACCTCATGGTTAATTAAGGAAACCACTGACTCTGGCTTTTCTGGCTCAACCCCCTGCGGGTCAAACTTAACTAAAATACTATCGTTACCAATAGTCTCAATCTGCGCCCAAGTAAACGACCGTTTCTTGTTGCCGAGAAATCCAGATCTGCTAGTCAAACCCATAACTTGATGAGATTGAGGATTTAGCCACAATTGCTCTACACGCCCTACTTCTTCCGCCGTGTGGCGATCTAGCACCAGTCGATTCAGTACCTCACTCTGCTTAACGACCTCTTGTTGTGCGTTCATAAAGAAACTCCTTAGACATGACTCTAGTATGCAATGTGTATTTGCTTATGCCATAGGGAGATGGGTTCTCGAACTGAAGGCTAAGAAGTCCGCTCGAAAATCAGGCTTGCAGATTACTCTCCAAAGTCTACTTTAGGGAATTTTAATGTTTATCGTTTCTCTGGTCTACTCTTAAAGGTTATTACCTAACAAGGATTCAAACTCAGCCTGTATGGACTTGAAGTCAGCCACTCTCGCTACCAATAGATTCTCGTTACCCGCATCTTGTAACCGTGCTTTCCAATATCGAATGTGTTCCGAGTTATTCATCCAAAATTGAATCACAGTGTCCACGACTCGATCCATTTCCCAGCCTCGCTTTGGCGGAACCGTCTCCACGGATTCAATAAAAGCGTCTAGCGTACATTGATAAGTGCCCAAGTACTCGATACCTGCCGAAGGTGCTTTTTGAGTAAACTGCTGTTGATGATGAAAGAAATCTAAAACTGGAGAGATTCCCAAGAGTTCAAACGTATATTTCATAGCCGTTCCTCTCTTCGCGAGTTAGAGCAATGTTTAATCAATAGTATTAGCGTTAAGTTAGCCTTATCAGCATCTAACTAAAGTTAATACTTTCCCTGAACCTTAAGAAAGATTCATTGGCAAGACAAGCGTAGAAGTATACTTTTATATACCTTAGGAAAAGGTAGATAGGCAACCGTCGGTTATAAAACCCTGACAGTTTAACTTGTTCAAGAGTATTGAAATTTACAATATTTTGGCAGTTGTAGATAATGCCAGTTGTCAGTAATAAACTTTATTCACCCATTTCTGCTCAAAGTCAATTTAAGACAAGAGTGAAACGTATTGAGCCAGAGAGCCTTGGATAATTTATTCAGAACCACTACGGTGAGCTTTCCCATTCGGATGTAAGGCTGCGGTAGTTGAATTGAGGAGCACCAGGATGGCAAGTCACGCAGCTACCAACATTCAAGGGTTGAGGAAACTTAACTCGTGGATGCAGTGCTTTGAAAAAACGAGAGTCTGAAACCCGATACGGGATTGATTCTTTTTCCAGGGGTGGACGGGAAAATGTCCGCAGATATTCCCAGATAATCAGAAGCGAGGGGCCAATTATCGGCTCTAGCTGCTTACCATAGTGCTGCTGTGGCTCTAAAAGCAGCTTTCGCCACGTTTCTGAAGGCATAACCTCTGGGGGCAGAGCCAGGTGACAGCTAGCACAGTTTTCTAAGTAGAGTTCTTTCCCTAACTGGTAACGAGCAGGAACTACGTCAACCGTACCGGGAATGGTAGTTGTGGTTTGAGCAACAAGGTTTGGTTGAGGAGTAGACCCTAAGAGGTCTGGTTTTACGGGAGAGCCAAGAGCGATCGCTATTCCCCATCCCAGACAGATACTCCAGACTAGTAATAACAGCAGTAACACAGCAGGAGAACGGTTTGGTCGCCGCCCTTTCGGTAAGCGCTTTAGTTTTTGCCGTTGAATTCTTGACTTCACACGCCTTGACCTATCTTAAAAATAGGGAGTAGGAACCTAACTTAAAAAATTATTTTAAGGGATTGGAACTGATCGCAATAGCTGTTCAACAATGGACTTAGCTCGACGCCCCCCTGCGGGAATTAGACGATGGGAAAGCACATGAGGTGCCAGGAACTTAACATCATCCGGAATCGCATACTCTCGACCGTCTAGGAAAGCCAGCGCTTGAGCTGTTCGCTGCAAGGCAATCGTCCCACGGGGACTGACCCCCAAGGATACTTCCTCTGCCTCACGGGACGCTCGAACTAAGTTGAGGATGTACTCTTGCAAAGATCGTTGCACCTTTACGCGATCGCAAAGTTGCCGTAACTCCAGAACCTCTGCCGTAGAAATACACGGACTCAGTTCCGAAACTCTCATACCATCTTGATGTCGTTGCAGCATCTGGAGTTCCTCCTCCTCGCTGGGATAACCCAAGCTTAAAGACAGTATGAATCGATCCATTTGTGCCTCTGGCAACGGAAACGTCCCTTGATATTCAATGGGATTTTGGGTAGCAATCACAAAAAATGGATTAGGTACAGTTCGAGAAACCCCATCTACCGTAACTTGCCGTTCCTCCATCACCTCTAACAAAGCGGATTGGGTGCGGGGTGTTGCCCGATTAATTTCATCGGTCAGAAGGATATTTGCAAATACGGGACCCGGGAGAAATTCAAACTCACGAGTGTTGGGATTCCAAATATTAGTACCCGTGATATCGGTTGGTAATAGATCAGGAGTACATTGAATCCGCTGAAATCGCCCATCAATGGAACGAGCCAGAGATTTAGCCAAGAGAGTTTTTCCAACGCCAGGAACATCTTCTAGCAGAGCATGACCGCCTGCAAGCAGCGCGACGAGTACTAGGCGAATTGCATCTGCTTTGCCGACAATGGTACGACCCAGATTTTCAGTCAGCTGCTCAATACGTTCTCTCATGAGTGGTAGATTCCTTCCGATGCCTATTCCCGATTTTGCCGCTAGTCCTTAGCCCGAACGAGCAAAAAAGGCTCTTGCGGCTGCACTGTCTGTCTGGATTTGCGTCTTGAGGGCATCTAGGGAAGCAAATTTTTGTTCAGGTCGCAAAAATTGCTCTAAGCTTACCGTCAATGTTTTTCCATACAGATCTCCAGACCAATCTAACAGGTGAACCTCGACTGTCACACTAGTACCATTAACTGTCGGGCGTTGTCCAATATTCATGACACCGACGCCAGAGGCAGTTGGTGAGGTCAGAAAGTCACCCGAAACTCTCACACAGTAGACACCGAAGCGTGGTAAAAACTTTTCTGGAGGTAGTTGGAGGTTAGCTGTAGGAAATCCAATGGTTCTACCCAATTGTTGCCCTTTCACCACCACTCCGGTAAGGGTATATGGGCGTCCCAGAAGTCGATTGGCTTGACTGATATCGCCTTGCTCTAGAGATTGGCGAATTAAAGTACTACTAATGCGTTCTCCCTGACAAGTTTGCAAAGACACGATTGTTACATCAATTCCATAGGAGGATGCGATCGCCTTTAAGTCCGCTGACGTTCCCGTCCGCTTGTGACCAAAGTGGAAATCTTGTCCCACACTAACGTGGGTTGCGGCAAGCTGCTGTACTAAAATCTTTTCCACAAATTGCTGCGGATTCAAGCCGGCTAGCTCCTCATTAAAAGGCAATAGTACCAATTGTTCAACACCTATACTCCTCAACTGTTGCACCTTTTCTGCCCTTGGCGTCAAGAGTTTCCAGGTTTTACCTGAAAAAAATTCACGCGGATGAGGATTAAAGGTTGCCACTGTGGAATAGGTGCGACCTGTCCCGGTACGCACTTTGCCCTCAATATTTTCCCTAAGAGTTGGTAAGCTCAATCCCTCAATCCGGGTTTGCCAATCGATTGCTGGTTGCGTCACACTAACGGCTTGAGAAGAGCCAGATGCCTGTAAAATCGGCTTAATAACCTGTTGGTGCCCTCGGTGGACGCCGTCAAAGTTTCCTAGGGCAACGGTAGTTGGTGTTAAAGCAGTAGCTGGAGAGGAAGTAACCCACACGCTTTACATTCTGACACATTTAGGAAGTTATGGTGTATCTTTTGGTCAGAGAATTAACCTTTTATTAAGTTGTGAAGTACGTAAGCTTTCTGGACTAATGACGGCGAGAGAGCGAATACTAATTAAGCCGTAGTCTGACGCTCTCCAACGGCAGCCAAATTGGGTGTAGGAGACTCGACTAACTGAAGCGACCAACCTTCACGAGCCATAAAGGTATTGGGAAACTGTTGAGCGGCTTCTTCACCTACATGATCGAGGAAATCATCGTTATGTAAAGGGTCATGGTGGAAGATCACGAGCCTTTTCACATTGGCAGCTTTGGCAACCTTGACAGCTTCCTGCCAGGTTGAATGCCCCCAGCCCACTTTACTCGTTGCCTTTGAGTTGTATTCTTCATCGGTATAGGTAGCATCGTAAATCATCACATCAGCATTACGCGCCAGCCACAGGACATTTTGATCTAAATTATCTGCAAAATGCTCGGTGTCAGTGATGTAAGCAGCCGAATAACCACGCCAGTTAACGCGGTAGCCCAATGCTTCACCCGGATGGTTCAGTTGAGCGCTTTCAACTGTAATGTCGCCAATCTCGACTGCTTGCCCAACTTCCAGGTTATGAAACTTAAAATCAGCTTGCATGACTTGGAAGGGAACGGGAAAATTTGGGTGATGCATCTGGTCAGTCAGGCGTTCCTTGAGAGTTGCACCATTAGGCGCACACGTTCCATAAATATGAAAACAATTTCCTTTGATAAAAGCCGGGACAAAGAAAGGTACTCCCTGAATGTGATCCCAGTGAGAGTGGGTGAAAAACATATAAGCTTCTACTGGCATCTGGGATAGCAGAGACTGCCCCAAAACGCGCAAGCCCGTACCGCCGTCAAAAATCAGACGCTCACCACCGACTCGCATCTCGATGCAAGGGGTATTGCCACCATACCGGACAGTCTCTGGTCCAGGACAGGCGATACTCCCTCTAACGCCCCAAAACTGAATCGTGAATAAGTCGTGCATATTAGACATAATTTTTCCTTGCAGGCTTCTTCCAGCAGTTCATCAGTAAGTTTTTCCTAGGTCTAGTAGGCTTTGCCAGAGCGTTCAGGTTTGTTCTCATTTCGACGCCCAAGCTTGGGTTTGGGTGGCAGTGAGTTTTAAGTTTTGACGGGGTTGACAAGCACTTTTTGGCTTAGGGTTGGGATCTACTCTAAACTAAAGTTGAACTCACTGAGCAAAGAGAAACTGGCTCCATCAACATAACCAGTATCTAATGAGTGAAATGTTTCTCATAAATGCTCCAGAGAATGGTAGTTGCACAAAGTAGCAGAGTCAACATAGCCTTTGAACTTGCAGTTTTCTCTCGTAGTCCTTATCAAACCCTGTTTAGGGATACACGCCTTGAGGAGTAAAACTCCGACTTTACCAATCATTTCCAAAAGGTTAGCAGTTTTGACTCAGGAATGTCCCGCCCGTTATGCAATAAAAGTATGTGATATTCATCACTTTGCATTGAGGCTATCCTGTATAGCTCTAAGGTGTCGGAATTAACTTTGACTAATGATTAATTAGACCCCTACATACAGGATAAGAGTGTAGCTCCGGTTTTAGGAATGCACTTATGCTTTTAAACAGGGTAAGCGTTAGATGACTTAATGAAAGTTAAAGACCTTACTATTCCTTTGTTTATACTGAGATGCGACCAGGTAAAGTCTTAGGCGAGGCTCTCCGCTTTCCTTTAGATGCCTATTTGTATGATAATCAGCCTTTGCCAGAATTACCCACCCCCTTAGGCTACTGGTAGTTATAGTTATCACTAGTGCTGAGTGTTGAGGACAACGGCAACTGCCTAAAGACACGGAATTGATGCGTAGAATTTAAAAAATGCCAAATAGCATCTAAAAAGAGAAATCCTTATTATGTCCGCTTTAAAATTTAAAAATATTCCTTAATTCATGAGGACGTTATGACAGCGAATATTGAAATCTACACTTGGAGCCAATGCCCTTTCTGTATCCGTGCTAAGGCGTTGCTAGATAAAAAAGGAGTAGATTTTACTGAATACTGTATTGATGGCGATGAGGCGGCGCGAGGTAAAATGGCTCAACGGTCAAACGGACGCCGTTCTCTCCCACAGATTTTTATCAATAACCAACATATTGGCGGTTGTGATGATATGTATGCTTTGGAAGCTCGTGGTAAGTTAGACTCCCTGCTACAGTAAGGCACACTTACCAGCTAGCCTAATCTGGAAATAGGTGTTAGGTGGTAGGTGGTAGGAGTTCGGCGAGGCTCACTCGAGCCGTGGTAGGTGGTAGGGGAGAGGGATTTTCATTCCTTTGTTGTGAGTGAAGCTCATGGCGTCTAATCTGAAAGTACTGAGTGCAGTTCGACAAGTCTTACCTTGAGCCTGTCGAAAGGCTCACTGTGAACTGAGTGCTGAATTACGTACCCGATGAGGGTTTAATTGAAGATAAGCCTTGCGTGTTTATCCGAACAATTTACTAAGGATTCCCAGCGTGAAATTTGCCTTCATCATTGACCCTCTCGTAAAACTTGATCCTGGTCACGATACTAGTGTGGCTCTGATGGAAGCTTCACAAGCCTTAGGTCACGAGGTTTGGGTGACTCAGGCTGAAAATTTGAGTGTTGTGAATAGTCAAGCTTGGGCGCTCTTGCAAAAGGTGCAGCTGACGCCAGTCCAACTGGTAGAAGGGCGCTGGGTAGTTAGTGAGCAGTGGTACACCGTCTCTGAGGCTGCTTTGCGATCGCTCGAAGACATGGACGCTGTTTTCATGCGGACAGACCCGCCCGTAACGATTCCGTACCTCTATGCAACTTACATTCTAGACTACATCAACCCAGAGAAAACTCTGGTAATTAACAGCCCGTCGGGAATACGGATGGCGAATGAAAAAATGTACGCCCTCCAGTTTAAGGAAGTAATTCCGGAAACGATTGTAAGTCAGGATAAGTCGGTGATTCGGAAATTTGTTGAGGAAAAAGGGGCAGGAGTTCTGAAGCCATTGGGTGGGAAAGCTGGCGAAGGAATTCTTTTTCTGGAGAATAGCGATCGCAACTTTAATTCCTTAATCGAAGTTAGCACCCAACGGGGTCGCGAACCCGTGATGGTTCAGACTTACCTGCCAGCGGCAAAAGATGGAGATAAGCGGATTATTTTGCTCAATGGCAAACCGATTGGCGCAGTAAACCGCATCCCTACAGGTAACGAATTTCGTGGGAACATGGCTGTGGGTGGCAGAGTTGCCCCAACAGAAATCACTGAACAAGAGCAGAAAATCTGCGCCTACGTTGGGCCAAAGCTACAGCAGGATGGTTTATATTTTGTCGGTATTGACGTTATCGGCGGCTACCTGACCGAGGTGAACGTTACCAGTCCCACTGGCATCCGTGAAATTGACCGATTAAACGGCACTCGCTTGGGTGAAGAGGTAATTGCATGGGTAGAACAAACCAAAATAGCTAAGAACTAATAGCTAACGATAAGCAAAAAACGTTAATGAATAATTAGTAATGAACAAGGACATTGGTATCGCCGTTGTCGGAACGGGATTTGGGCAAAAAATTCACATTCCTGGTTTTCAAAATCACCCAAGGACTCAAGTTGTAGCTGTCTATCACCGTGACATCGAGAATGCAAAAGCGATCGCCTCTGCTCACAACATCCCCCATGTATGCGATCGCCTCGAAGATGCTCTAGCCCTACCGGATGTTGCGGCAGTTAGCATCTCAACGCCGCCATTTTTGCATTATGAAATGGCAAAGGCTACCCTGCAAGCGGGGAAACATCTGTTGCTAGAAAAACCGATGACGCTCTCAGCTACGGAGGCGCAGCAGCTTTACCAACTAGCCACGGCTAAAGGTGTGGTTGGGATGATGGATTTTGAATTTCGCTTCGTACCCGCATGGCAGCTATTCGCAGAATATCTTGCCCAAGGCTATGTAGGGCAGAAGCGTCTCATCAAAATTGACTGGTTGGTGTCCAGTCGTGCAGACGCCTCTCGTCCTTGGAACTGGTATGCCCAAAAAGACAAGGGAGGAGGAGCGTTGGGGGCTGTGGGTTCTCATGCGTTTGATTACATCAGTTGGTTATTTGGTTCAGTGCGACGGTTGTGTGCCCAACTGAGTACGGCAATTCCCGAACGCCCCGATCCAACAGCAGGCGACACACTTAAGCCAGTGGACGCCGATGACACTTGTCTGGTGATGCTGGAATTAGCGGATGGAACGCCGTGTCAACTTTGCATCAGTTCCGTCACATATCAAGGGCGGGGACATTTTGTTGAGGTGTATGGCGATCGCGGTACTTTAGTTTTGGGAAGCGATAATCAGAAAGATTACGTGCATGGGTTTCATCTCAAGGCTGCACCTGTAGGTAAACCCCTGGCTGAGGTAGAAATCCCCAATCGGCTCGTGTTTTCTCAGAATTACAGCGATGGGCGTCTAGCACCATTTATTCGGGTGGTTGACCAATGGGTGCAAGGCATTGATTCGGGTAAGGTAATGACACCCTCCCTTCGGGAAGGTGTTTACTCGCAGCTATTGATGGATTTAACTCATCAATCCCATGAAATAGGGAGTTGGGTGAATGTACCGGGTTTGGAAGCGTTCTTGGCTGATGGCTCATTAGACTAATTAGGGTAGAAGCGATCGCCTCTAGGGGAAGAACAAAATCGACTTTCCCCGTACTAATGGCGGCTTTAGGCATACTGAATTGCTCGGAAGTCGCTTCATCCTGAGCAATCACCATCCCACCAGACTTTTTAATAGCTAGCACCCCTAAGAAGCCATCGGTTTGCTTACCCGTCAGAACAACTGCGATCGCCCGATTTTTATAAGTGTCTGCCACCGACGTAAATAAGTTATCTGCGGCAGGGCGGACAAAGTTTACCTTTGCCGAATCTGAGAAGGATAGAGTACCGTCCGAGTTAACTAGCAGATGCTTGTCGGGGACTGCAATATAGACTATCCCTGGACATAATAGCTCCCCTTCCTCCGCGTGCTTGACTCGCATAGGTGTGTGGCGGTTCAGGAGTTCGGGTAGATAGCTACGGTGTAGGGGACTCAGATGCTGTACGACGAGAATGGCAGCGGGAAAGTCTGCTGGCAAGTCAGACAAAATCTTATCAAGCGCTCCTATTCCACCTGTAGAAGCTGCGATCGCTACAACGTTATAGGCGACATTGGGGAAATGAGCTGAGACTATGTGTTCTTGTTTATGGGTCACATTTATCTTCTTGGGCGAGGGTTAGCCATGACGAGTCATGGCTAACCCTCGCCTGCCGAGTATCTTCTTTTATCAGGCAAGTAGAGTAATTGTGTACACTACCGGACATACTCTCATACTAAGTTATGTGCTAGTGTACAGGACTTATTTACAAAAAGTTGACCTTGTGCTAAAAGCACTTAGAGGCGGTCAGTTATTGGATTGAGATCAGGACTTACACAGTGACTCTAATTGTAGGGTGCCCTGCAACGCACCCTACGTCATTACTAGGGTATTACGAAGAATTTTGCGTAAGTCCTGGAGATATAAAATGAGCCAAAAAAGTTGTTAATGCCCCTGTCTCAAGCCCCTCGCGCTCCAATAGCAAATCAGCTTCTGGCAGCTCTGCATCCAGAGGAATACAAACGTCTCCTACCCTGACTAATCCTTTTGTGAATAAGATAGTGATTCTTTGCGAGTAAACACAGCTGGCTTGTCCATTTCTGTAGTCATATATGCAACCGCCATACCCTCCGAGTTATGCGCCCATCCAACTCGCCCCTGAGGGTCTACCAGAATGCACCCTGCCTCTCCAGTAACTTTCTGCTTGAGAGTCTCGATCGCCATTATTGCTGCCTCGTCTGGATGCCTGTCTTGAGCTAGCAAATCAACAGCCGTCTTAGCAAGGACGACTGGGATAATCGACTCACCATCACCCGTCGTTGAGCAACCTCCAACTTTACCATCAGCATACAAGCCACAGCCGACTATCGCTGAGTCCCCGACACGACCCGGTGGCTGATTGGCGACGCCTCCCGTCGAGGTTCCGGCAACTAGGGTGCCGTTGGCATCCAATGCCACACAGCCAACGGTGGCAGGGCGATCCAAAACTTCCTCTTCCTTCTCCCAGT
>DATNQT010000277.1:0-4024 GCA_036703885.1 Candidatus Sericytochromatia bacterium | reverse complement strand
GTTTAGGCTTTAAGGGTGAAACCTTTCTGGCGTTTAGGGAATATATGGGGATAATAGGCTACGGTTTCCAAGGACTATTTTTACCGCAGCATTCAGCCGAATCGCCCGATCCAGCTCTCGTGGATCTAGTACAGAAAGCTGAACAATACGGTAAGCAGCAACGGCTTCAGTCAGAAGAACTCCAAGATTTGCGGTTAAATTGATAAAGAACACAACAAAGAGCGATAACTTTAACCCAGTTCGCCTCAAGCTCCAGTAAACCCTTTACTCATCAGCATTACAATCAAGCTTATGGACCCTGCTCTGACACAATTCGGCACCCAGATGTCTAACCTCACTGGCGTTCGGGCAATCATGAAAGACATCATTGAAACACTACGAGCCGGACAGGGACAGGAATTTATTAATTTAAGTGCTGGAAATCCCGTGATTTTGCCGGAGGTGGAGCAACTGTGGCGGGATTGCACAGCAGAACTACTAGCGAGTTCAGAGTACGGTGAAGTAGTTTGCCGTTACGGGTCGAGTCAGGGATATCAGCCGTTGATTGATGCGATCGCCAAAGATTTTAATCAACGTTACGGGTTGAATTTAAGCGATCGCAACATCCTGATTACTCCAGGCAGTCAATCAATTTACTTCTACGCGGCTAATGCATTTGGTGGCTACACAAAGGGCGGTCAATTAAAACAAATCGTTTTGCCCCTAAGCCCAGAATACACCGGTTACGGTGGAGTTAGCTTAACACCTGAGGCGGTATTGGCTTATAAACCAACACTAGAAATTAACGAAGCGGCACATCGCTTTAAGTACCGTCCCGACTTCAGCCAACTGACCATTACCGAAGATACGGGTTGTGTTATCTTCTCCCGCCCTTGTAACCCAACGGGCAACGTCCTTACGGATGAAGAAGTGAAAAAAATTGCAGATTTGGCAGCGCCTTACGATGTTCCGGTGTTGATTGATTCAGCTTATGGGCCACCCTTCCCGGCGTTGAACTTTACAGAAATGACGCCCATCTTTGGCGGAAACATCCTCCACTGCATGAGTCTTTCTAAGGCAGGACTACCAGGAGAACGGATTGGTGTAGCGATTGGCGATCCGAACTTAGTTGGGATTTTGGAGTCATTCCAGACGAATTTATGCATTCATTCTCCCCGCTACGGACAAGCGATCGCCGCACGAGCGATCGCCTCTGGGGCACTTGCTGACATCGCCACTAACGTCATTCGTCCCCACTACCAACAAAAATTTGATGTCGTAGAAAATACCCTTGACCAGTCAATGCCCAAAGATATGCCTTGGTTCCTGCATCGCGGGGAAGGTGCAATCTTCGCTTGGTTGTGGTTGCGGGATATGCCAATTACCGACTGGGAGTTCTACCAGCA
This sequence comes from Candidatus Sericytochromatia bacterium, assembly GCA_036703885.1. Classification (GTDB taxonomy): domain Bacteria; phylum Cyanobacteriota; class Cyanobacteriia; order Cyanobacteriales; family Coleofasciculaceae; genus CADCTM01. Next base: position 2,639 of record DATNQT010000277.1, on the reverse strand, counting down.
ACTGAAGCAAGTCGGCGTAATTGTTGTACCGGGTAGCTCTTTCTTCCCCGGTTTACGAGAAGATTGGCCACACAAACACCAGTGTCTCCGCATCAGCCTCACTGCCACGGATGAGGAAATTCAAATTGGGATGCAACGGTTGGCAAAGGTAGCACAGCAAGTCTATCAGCGCTCAACGGTTGGGGTGTAGCTCGTTATAAAAGAGGGCAGCGCCCTCCCCTTTATCAGGGGAGGGCTGGGGTGGGGTAGAGATAGGAATGAGTGCAAGAGGTGTAATGATTCCTCTGAAAAATTTTGCTGTATGAAAAAATCGAGCCTGATCAAGAAATCTACTTTTCCTTATTGGATTTGTAGTGCTTTTTTTGCGGTGATGATATTTGCCAGTATTGCCTCGGCTCAGATTACAAAAAATCCGATTCCCGAACCGATTGAAAAGTCCAAACTTTCTGTTGGATTGGAAGAAGTTGTAAAGATTCCCGATAGCGGGCTTGAGGAAAGTCCATTTGCTCGATTGAATCTGCTTATTCCCGTAGGTGACGGTAGCGGACGGTTATTTGTTAATGATATGCGCGGCAAGCTGTACGTCATTATAGACCAGGTTGCAACTGTTTACATGGATGTTAAAAGTCTGGTGGGGAAAGGGTTTCACGACCAAACCGGACAACAAGGCTTTTCCTATTTTGCCTTTCATCCAGAATTTGCTAAAAATGGAATTTTTTATACCGTAACTAGCGAAGATAAAGATACTGGAACGCCTGATTTCCCAGTTACTAAAGTAATTTTTAACAACAAAGGTCAGAGGATAGAAAGTTCTCACCATGACGTAATTCGGGAGTGGAAGGCTGCCAACTCTAGTGACAATACTTTTTCGGGAACGGTTCGCGAGATACTTCGCATCGAAGAACCTTATGCAGATCACAATACGGGGCAATTAGCCTTTAATCCCAATGTCAAACCTGGTGATGCCGATTATGGAATGCTTTACATCGCGGTGGCTGATGGTGGCAGTGATGGCTTTCCTGTAAGTCACACAGATCCGCTAGATAATGCACAGGATTTAGGCACACCCTTAGGAAAAATTTTACGCATCGATCCTTTGGGCAATAATAGCGTCAATGGTAAATATGGTATTCCTGCTGACAATCCGTTTGTGAAGGATAGCGAAGCGGGACGCCCTAGAGTCCTTCGCAACCCTAAGACATTGGGTGAAATCTGGGTGTATGGACTACGCAATCCTCATCGTTTTAGCTGGGATACTGATGGCGATCGCAAAATGCTAATTGTCGATACGGGTCAGGCATTTATTGAGGAAGTGAATCTCGGCAAAAAAGGAGCCAATTATGGTTGGTCGAGGCGCGAAGGGACTTGGCGTATCGAGAAAGACAATGAAAACATTATTTATGAATTACCTAAGGGCGATCGCGATTTTAATTACACCTACCCCGTTGCCCAATACGATCATGACATACCGCCTGGAGTGACTGAGTTTTATGGAATTGCGATCGCTGGCGGTTTTGTTTATCGAGGAACCGCCATTCCCGAATTAGTTGGTCAGTATATTTTTGCCGACTTCGGCAGTGATGGGCGGTTTTTCCATGTCCCTGTTGATGAACTTGCCGATGGCAAACAGGCAACGATTAAAGAACTCAGACTTTTTGAGGGCAATAAAGAAGGCTCTTTTCTAAAAATTGTGGGCAAAAACCGAACTGATGTGCGATTTGGGATAAATGAAGCAGGAGAACTCTATGTGACATCAAAGCAAGACGGGAAAGTTAGAAAAATTGTCCCTTCACCGGAGTCCCCCAACTATAGCAAAGTGCTGAGTGCTGAGTGCTGAGTGCTGAGTAAAAACGTAGTCTATAAAAGGGTTTTGGGTGCTCAACACTGTCCTAACCTAAGTGACTACTGCTATATCAAAGCAAAGTACAGTCGGAAGTATCCACTGCTGTCAGCCTAATTACCTATTTTCCGTTGTACCTGGTTGCACACCTGGGATTTTGAGGCGGATACGGTAAAGGCTATTACTTGCTGTAATGTAGAGGGTTTTGTAATCGCGTGAAGCGGAGCTATCCTGCAGGGAATCGCCCCAGGCAAGGTTAGCAGCCACTTCAGGTACTTCAATCCTGCCTAATAGATTGCCTGATGGAGAGAAAACCCATATCCCCCCAGGCCCAGTGCTGTAAACATTCCCCTCTTGATCTACCTTCATTCCATCTGGCACACCTTGTTTACTGGGGTCTTTCAATTCCGCAAAGAGCTGTCCGTTTTCCAGGATACCGTCGGGCTTTACATCGAAGACACGAATGTGACCTTTTTCCGAATCATTCACATATAGTTTTTTCTCATCCGGTGAAAAGGCGATGCCATTCGGGCGCACGAAGTCTTTCACCAACAAAGTCAGTTTCCCATCTGGTGCCAAGCGATAGACACCATAGAAGCCCAATTCCTCCTGTTCAGATTTAATGCCATAGGGAGGGTCAGTGAAGTAGATGCTTCCATCTGATTTAACCACAAGGTCATTTGGGCTATTGAGCCGCTTCCCCTCGTACTGACTCGCTAATGTAACGATCGAGCCGTCTTTCTCAGTACGCGATACGCGACGATTACTATGTTCAGCCGTGAGTAAACGTCCCTCTCGA
>DATNQT010000276.1:0-6889 GCA_036703885.1 Candidatus Sericytochromatia bacterium | reverse complement strand
GTCCTGGATAATTTGGGTCATAAATACTTATATTAATTGTGGTATCTGAAACTTCTGAGTAGCCATAGGCTAAAACTTGGTGATTGTTCCAAATTTCAAAGGTATCACTACCACTTACATAAACAAGACCCAAAACAACCGGGTTCCCATCATCGAGCTTGGCACGAATTTCCTCAAATTCATCATAGGTTCGCTTCTGAGTTCCAAGGATTGTATCGTCAGGTAATACCATCCACTGAGCAAACTTCGCAATATATTCACCAAAAGCACCAAAGGTATCAACTTGCCGCCGATAGATATACTGCTGGAAGACTGAACCTTGTACAGGCACAGTAGTATCTGATGAAATGCCCCTACCTGCCAGCAAAAAATCATACGCAGCACAAGACATTCCCCCACAAAGACCATAAGCACTTTCAACAGATGAAAGGTTGGGTAAATTTGGAACGGAAAAAGGTAGGGGATAGCCAGAAAAATTATTGACGAACTTGAACCCATGCACGGAGGGTTTGAAATCAAAGGATGGGATTTCTGGCAACCGGAACTCGGTTTGGAACGGCACCATAAAGGCAGTATGAATACAACGGCGACCGTTAAACGTGTAGCGGAACTCCAAATAGGGCAGATAGATATCGGTGATATCCGGGATGCGCCGAGTGCGAGTAGTTAACGTCCAGTCCCAAGGAGGATTGCGCGGTTCTTTCGTCTGAATACTTTTGTAGTCAAGGTATAGGGATGGTTCAAAGCGAAGGGTAAAAGCCCCTTCGTCATCCGAACGACCGGGGTCAACCGTCAAATCGTCGTCGCCTTTCCCCGGTTCGTCTTTATCGAAAACACGAACAAGAACGTTTTGAGCGGGGAAACCATTGGCAAAAAGAACTTTACCGGAAAAACTTTCAGCCATTGTTCACTGCTGTTCACTGCGTCTGAATTTGAGCCTTGAGCAAGGCATTATCAAAATTAACTACACGAACGATGCTATTATTTCGGTAACCTAGTAACATTTTCTAGCGGTTCTTAGTTAAGGCTTTATGAAACACTAGGCAAGGTGGCAAATACCTGCTCTACTAGATGTTGAGCCTTGGTGTCTAGAGACTGCCAATCCACATCCCCAGTTTCATCAATCAGGTTCGTGTCAATCTCGACTTCCTGAGTATCCAGTTCGCTATGGCTAGGAGGGTAGTTGCGAAAACAGACTTGATAACAAAGCTCCCACACATCGACACATACAGAAGTGTCATTCCGTTCCAAACACAGCTCATAGCCCGGTATTGGGGTTTGGACATCGTTATAGGTGGCTTTCCAAGTCGTTTGTTCCAACTGTTTGCGAACCTGATCGACAATCCGAATTAAAGCGGGTTGCATTAGCATTTCAGCCTGTTGCCATGCGACGGTGTTCTTAAATCTTGGTTTCATAAATTAAAGTAAAAGCTTTTAAGGCAAATTTATTATGACGCTTTGGGACAAAAAGCGTCTGGTTTGAGTAAGTAAAATTTAACCCCTAGGGCCTCGGTTCAGTAATTACCAAAACGACGGTTATTCGTAGGGGCAGTGCCCCCGTGCATGGCCCAAACCATTGCGGGGCAACCACGGGGGGATTGCCCCTACCATTAATGAACCGGCGCTCTAGTTCTCATAAAGGGAAGGGCGCACAGCCGTGCGCCCCTACAAAACTTGTATTGAACCTGCATGAAACCTTTGTCGCAGTTGATGCTACGGACTAAGGATCGAGTGCAGCTTTGACTTTTGCGTCCCAACCCAATGGCTGCATCCAACCAGGATAGAGCGGTTGGGGAGCAGTTAGGGTATTGAGTTGTTCCAACTCTTGGGCAGATAAGTTGAGTTTGACTGCACCGAGATTGTCTTCAAGCTGGTGCATTTTGTTCGCACCGATGATGATGGAGGAAATGAAGGGCTTGGTGAGCATCCAAGCGATCGCAACTTGAGCAGGAGATGCACTATGATTTTGAGCAACCTGCTTCAGCACGTCCACCACGTCATAGCCCTTCTCAACATCAATAGGTGGAAGCTTGAACGTATTGAGACGAGCATTTTCAGGTTCAGGCGTTTCTCGCGTATACTTCCCACTCAAGAAACCACCCGCAAGCGGACTCCAAACCAATATCCCAATGCCCGTATCTTCAACAAAAGGGACAATCTCATGCTCGATATCGCGCCCCACCAAGGAGTAATACATCTGCGCTCCCACAAAACGGGCATAGCCATAACGCTCCTGAATCGCCAGCATTCGGGCAGCTTTCCAGGCAGGGAAATTAGAAAATCCGATATAGCGCACCAGTCCGCGCCGAACCAAGTCATCCAAAGCACGTACTGTTTCCTCTATCGGCGTTAGAGGGTCGGGAATGTGGATTTGGTAGAGGTCGATGTAGTCAGTTCCCAGTCGCTTCAGGCTACCCTCTGCGGAAGCGATGATGTGTCGGTAGGAAAGACCCGTATCGGTAATAGCATCACCCAAGCGGAACCCAACTTTAGTGGCAATTACGACCTCATGACGACGGCTTCCCAACGCCTTGCCTAATATAATTTCCGACTCTCCGTTCGTATAAGCATCTGCCGTATCAAATAAGTTGATGCCAGCATCTAAAACACGGCTTACCATTTGGTCAGCCCCTGCCTGGTCAATATTATTTGTAACGCCTGGAACCAGTTGACCCGTGCCAAAAGTCATTGCACCGAAAGCAAGACGCGAGACAACCAAACCTGTATGTCCGAGAGTCGTGTATTGCATAAACAAACGTCCTTAAGTATTAGTTAAGCTAGTCGGTTTGGAATTGGTTTTAACGGATAGACTCGCCAGAAGAAAGCATCTGCGGCGTGTTGATCGGTTGCAAAATTGGTCGCCTCTACAATCCGACCATCCTTAATACGAAACAGCAGCGCAAAAAGCTGGTCAACATTATCCCGTTCCAGGTTGCTAAACCCTCGGTGAACATCAACAACATAGGAATCATTACCGCCTAGAAACAAAACCTCAGCCTGAAACTTTGCTTTCGCCAACTGTTGAAAGAAGGCAAAAACCTCATCTGCCCCTCGTTTTGTCCCAGCTAGTGGGTGATGTCCTGGAATTATCCAAGTAATATCTGGAGCAAAAATTTCACGGACAGTTGCTAAATCACCTTTACCGTAAGCATCATAGTAACGCTTGATAATTGCCACATTCGGATGGTCTGTGGAGCTAGTTTGTGCCGATGCTTTCTGTCCAAATAAGCCTTGACTACCCAATAAAAAGGAGAAACTAGCAATAGATCCTGTCTTCAAGAAGTCTTGTCGAGTCTGTCCCTTAGTACTCATATTGCTCCTCCATCTATATATAGCGAGTCTCATATCAGTGAGGTACGTCTTACTTTCTTGCCAATTCCCAATTCCCGAAAACCCAGAACCTTGTACCTCATACAAATGAGAACCGCTATAGCGTCATGATTCGTACACTACTCAAACCATAGCTGGATGATTGGATATCAGAATCGTTGTTAGGATTCATAGGTAGAATGCTCCTTCCAGTCTTTTAGCGAGACTGGGGCGATTGTAATGCTTTCAAGCCTTATTTAGTAAGGTAGCCACCTGTTACGTCAATGTCAGTGCCAACAATACAGGAGGGATCAGCAGAACTCAGCCACAAAACAGTTTTTGCAATCTCTTCTGCTTTGACGATACGCTTGATCGGATAATCCTTGGCGACCGTTTCAAAGTCAGTTTTCCAAGCAGCTAAGGCGCGTCGAAGCATGGGCGTATCTACTGCACCGGGAGAGATAGAATTGATGCGGATGTTTTTGTCTGCATATTCCAAAGCTGCAACTTTGGTCAAAGATGCGATCGCGTGTTTGCTAGCACTATAGGGCGAAATAGTGGCAAAGCCAACATGACTGGAAACCGAGGCATTATTAATAATCGCGCCGCCCCCCTGCTTGAGCATCACGGGAAGTTCATATTTCATGGATAGAAACACACCCGTTGCATTGGTCGTCATCACGTTCGTCCAATCCTGCAACGATTGCTCGGCAATTGTGAAAGGTTTGCTTTCAATGCCAGCATTGTTGAAAGCGATGTCGATCCGACCATATTTTTGGACGCAAGTGTCGATAAAAGACTTGACATCTTGCTCACTACGGACATCGGCTTTTTGATAGCTAGCTCGACCGCCCATCGCGTTGATTTCCTGTGCAACCTTCTCCCCAAGTGCCTCTCGACGACCGCAGAAGTGAACAATTGCCCCTTCTTGAGCAAACGCCCGTGCTGTAGCTTCGCCAATTCCTGATGTTGCCCCAGTAATCAGCACAACTTTACCTGTAAATCTACCGCTTGGGTTGGTTTTTCCTTGTAGAGCAACGGACTGTTGTGTATTGGCATCAACACGTTGGCTAACAGTTGTTGCGGCTAATCCTGCTAGTCCTGCGCCACCGAAAACCATCAGACGACGGCGACTGACTCGTGGGATTTTCTGTTGGCGATCGCTTTTGACTTCAGCAGAGGGGGTATCTTCAAAATTATTTGTCATAGCTCCTCTTCTTAACTTTGATTCAATCCAGCAATTGTTTGGGTGTTTTCCAAAGTTTAAAGAAGATGAAGCTAGCTGTCACGACCGATTCTTGCGATCATTTATCGAAATCTTGCTCAATCGCTCAAAAGCCCTCCCGATAGCGTTTAGGAGTTGTGCCTGTAGCTCTACGAAACTGGGCGCTGAAGTGACTTTGATTGGAAAAACCAACTCGATTGGCGACTTCAGCAACAGGCAGTCGGGTCACAGATAGCAAGATTTTTGCTTGTTCCATACGTCGCTGAGTGACATAGCGATGCGGGGGTTGACCCGTAGCCGCTTTGAAAGCACGGGCGAAATGAAATGGACTCGTGTGAACCACAGACGCCATATTAGCAATGCTCAAATCTTCACTTAGGTGTTCTTCAATAAACTCTTTGAGCTGGTTCAGCTTGAGGGCATCAAGAGGTTCGTCTTGCAAAGCTGGCTTAACCAGCGAGCCACTATAGTTTCGCAGCAGATGAACTGCCAGAACGTTTGCTAGGGATTCCGTGTAGAGCTTCCCAGCGATTCCACGATTGAGAATCTCCGACTTAAACAACTGTGCCAGATGCAGGATGGTTGGGTCTGCAAATATGGCGCGATATTCAATTTCAATATTGCTAGATAAGGAACAATCTAGCGCCACACGGCTGATCAGGTTAGGGTCTAGTGTCATGTGGACGCACTCAGTCGGTTGGTTCCAACGCGACCAAACAAACTCACGGGATGAATAGAGGAAAACACTTCCTGGCGGCAGTGGTGTTGTCCGGCTTGAACCACCGTCCACCCGCCAAGTTGTCTGTTCTTGGGGCGCGAAGGCAACGCTGACAAGTTGTTTGGTAATCACCACATCACTTGCGCCAGGAGGCATCTGCGAATATTCAACGCCTATGCCATCCCAGGACACTTTGAGGTTTGAGGAAAGATGTTTTGTGCGTAGAGACTCCATTAGCGATCGCACTCTAATTCAAAAGTGTTTTCGAGTTTATCGATTCAACATTTTTCTTAAGGTAACAGTTGAGCGATCGCCCATGGGTTGTAATTGATGGGTTAGCAGCTGATCCCAACACTATCAAAGGATTGCAACTTTTCAGAGTTGCATTTCTGGCAACAGGCAATTGTCTTCTAGGATAGGTGCAATAGGATCGCGATCGCTCATCAAGCACTGCGTCTACCTCACTTCATGCACCACCGTATAATTTGGTTTAAAAACTTCACTCTTTCGGCAAGTTATCAAAACTTGCAAACATCTGGTCTACTGACTGGGCAAGTTGACTGTGCGTTAGCGGAGCTATCCGAAGGAATCGCATTGTCTGCCAGGTAAAGCGAATCCAGCTTTGTGAGTGCTGCTAGAGGAGTGAAATCTGCAACTGGATTGAAGCGCAGGTTAAGCGATCCCAGATTTGTCAGTTTTGCCAAAGGGCGGACATCTTTGATTGGGTTGCCTTCAAGGTTAAGCGAACTTAGGTTTGTCAGTCCCGCTAGCGGACTAACATCTGCAATTTGCTTGCCTTTAAGGTTAAGAACCTTCAGATTTGTGAGTCTTGCCAGAGGGCGGACATCTTTGATTGGGTTGCTTTCAAGGTTAAGCGAACTCAGGTTTGTCAGTCCCGCTAGAGAACTGAGATCTGTAATTTGGTTACCTTCAAGATTAAGCCCAGTTAAATTTGTGAGTCCTGCCAGAGGAGTGATATTTGTAATTTGGTTGTTCTTGAGATTAAGCGAACCCACGTTTTTTAGTCCTACCAGAGATCTGGTATCTATTTGGTTGCCTTCAAGGTCAAGCTGCTTTATGTTTGTGAATCCTGCAAGAAAGCTGACATCTGCAATCTGGTTATAGTCGAGATCAAGCCGAGTGATTTTTGTTAGATGCGCCAAAGAACTGACATCTTTGATTTGGTTGTCTTGGAGGTAAAGCTCTGTCAGATTTACGAGTCCTGCTAGAGGTCTGACATCTGCAATTTGGTTGAAGCGGAGATTAAGCCAATCCAGGTTAGTAAGTCCTGCCAGAGGACTGACATCTTTGATTTGGTTGAAGGTGAGGATAAGCCGAGTCAGGTTTGTAAGCCTTGCCAGAGGGCTGATATCTGCGATTTGGTTGTCTTCGAGGTAAAGCTCCGTCAGGTTGTTTAGTCCTGCTAGAGGGCTGATATCTGCGATTTGGTTGCCTTCAAGGTAAAGCTTCTTCAGGTTTGTGAGTCCCGCTAGCGGGTTGATATCTGCGATTTGGTTGGCGATGAGGTCAAGCCGAGTGAGGTTTGTTAGCCTCGCCAGAGGGCGAATATCTGCAATCTGGTTTTTGTCAAGGTTAAGCCCAGTCAATTTTGTGAGTCCCGCTAGCGGGCTGATATC
>DATNQT010000275.1:0-14606 GCA_036703885.1 Candidatus Sericytochromatia bacterium | reverse complement strand
AAACGGTTGAAATTCAGGAGCCGTTAGCGGTAAGTAGAGTGCAGCAGCTTGTTTCCAACTACTTGCCGTGACGGGTGAAACCGGGAACCCTTCCTCGGCGTACCGAATCGCGGGTTCAAATAGCTGCTCGAACCCAAGCTTCCCCCAACGTTCGGATAAGCTTCGCCAAGCCGATACAGCTCCCGGAACGGTTATGGGCAGCCAACCAAAAGACGGAACAGCATCCATCCCAGCAAACGGCTCAAGAGTGAGTTTTTCGGGACTTTTACCAGATGCATTCAGTCCGTGTAGTTTTCCATCCCAAACTAAAGCAAAGGCATCGGAACCTATACCGTTGGAAGTGGGTTCCACTACTGTAAGAGCGATCGCACTTGCTAGAGCAGCATCTACAGCATTTCCCCCAGCCCAAAACATCTCCATCCCTGCCAAAGTCGCCAGTGACTGGCTGGTTGCCACAGCACGTCGCTTGCCCATAATCACCCGTCGTGCCGAAGGATAGGGATAATCGCTCAAGTTTCTCAAATTCATTAAATCACCCTGATGGAAAGCCTCAGCACTCAGCACTTTGCTATACACCTTAGCCTCTTACCTTCAGTTGCTGAGTACTCTTAATCAAATCTCGCAGTCGCTGTCGTAGCTGCTTGATGTTAGGCTTTTGATCGCCGTAACGCCATCGGACGTAAGCTTGGGAAATTTCATCAATTACCTCAGCAGAGGTAGGGGGTTGATGTTGACGCGACGCTTTGGCATATTCCAAAGGAGTTTGTGCTGGATGCTTGGCGTATCCTTTAGTACCTAAAATTCTGACCATTTGTTGGTAGATGCTTTCCATCGGCGGTAAACCGGAAAGCCATCGCTGATAGCGCCAGGTGCGCCACTGGTTCCAACCCAACCAACCAAAGAAACCCAGGGCGATCGCTAAAATTAATCCCGCAAACAAGCCAACCCAGCCATCTGATAAAATTGCCCACAACCCGGAAATCACCGCACCGAGGGAACGAATAATCAGATTCCACAGGCTACCTAACACACTCGTAACTGGCGAAGGTAACCAGCCCGCTACCCAGTTCCAAAACTGCCGTAGCACACTAAAAGTCTGGTCTTCTTCAATTGAAGGAGGAAGAATTTCGTGACCGGGAATTGGGTCAAAGGTAAACCAACCGTATTTGGGGAAGTATACCTCTGTCATCGCATAAGCATCGGTATTTTTGACTAGGTATAAACCTGTAAAAGGGTTAAACTCGCCTGTGCCAAACCCAACTACTAATCGCGCTGGAATGCCAATCGAGCGTAGCATGATCGTCAGTGCGGTAGAGAAGTGGTCTGGGTAACCCCCATTCTGCTTGAAGAGAAAGGCTTCTACCAAGTCTTCATTTTCCGCTAGAGGGGGCAGCGCGAATGGGTTTTCTGGGAAGGAGTAGCGCTGTTTGACAGCTTGAGCTAAATATAAGGCTTTCTCATAGGATGAGGTGATGGGTTTGGGGGAAGTTGCTAAGAGTTCTTCAGTACGTTGCCGGACTTTATCGGCAATTTCAAGAGGAACGTCTAGATAGTATTTTTGAATCGTTTTAGGGTAGTCATTGCTTGCCCTACGCAGTACCGTGCGATCGCGATACGGTACTTCTGAAATCACTGTGTAGGTTAGTCCGTCAGTTAAGCCTGAGGGCGCTCTCAAGCCACTTTCTGGATCTACCTGTATTTCCTCCGAGGGAAAGTAGAGTTGCTGGGGATAGGCTAAAGCTGGAATCAGATTCGGCAATTCCGATACTGCGGTGTAAGTTTGAACCACCTCTTTAGTTTTAACAGCGGCAACTGGTAGGGAAAGATAAAATCGATAAGACCATTCGGGTCGTTTCAGCTTTAGCAGCTGACTTTCGCGAGAAATTTCCCATCCCTGACCGTTATAGCGGTCAAACGCCTGCACCCGCCAGAATCCTGGGGCTTGGGAGCGCACCCGCATTACAACCTTGGGCTTAAGTTCGCCTCGGAGATTCTGGTTAATCTTGCTGCCAAAGCCGTAGTAAAAGGTTTCATCCATCTGACCCGAACCGGCAGTGCCGTCCTGCCCAATGCCCGTGCCACCGCGACCATTACCCTCACGGGTATAGCCAGGGTTAATAATGCCACGATTATTTTCATCGAAATTCCTGTTAGCCAAACTGCTGGGGGCACTAACCGGAAATGTCTGGATCTGATAGCCAGGAAAACGAGGCAGCAGGGCAAAAATCGTCAGTCCCAGCCCTAAAATTACTACCAGAAATAGACTAAGGCGTTTTAGTGAAAGCGGTGAGGTGCCAAGACCCAAGCGTGAGGACTTCGGACGCTTTGGTTTTGTGGATATACCGAGGCGCGATTGGTAATCGAGGACGAGAACGGGAAGAGCGATCGCTAAAAATACTAGTAATAGGGGAGCAAAGGCTAGGGTCTGACTCAAGGTACCTGCCACACCCAACAAAATCAGCCCAATTACCATCGAATACCCCAAATCCTTTCGTCGGGGTATATCAAAACTGTGAAGAACTTGCAACTGAATCAACAACTCAGCCAGAGTCAAGCGCGTATCGTTAAGCTGACCAAATAAGTTGTTAAAAAACATCCCCATTGCCAGCAACATTCCGATCGCCAAAAAGAACTTGATGGCAATATTGCGATCGCGGCGGCGATACCAACTCCAGGTTGCTCCAACGATACTCAGCGGTACAGCCCAGACGCTCAACTGAGTTTCTGCCGCCAGATCTGTGGCGATAATCCCAACAATCACCAGCCCCTGCACTAAAACCCGCAGCAAAATTGAGTTTTCTGCTGGAGGAACTGGCGTCGTTTCAATACGCTGCCACAACTGGTTGAAAATGGGTAGACGCGATCGTTGCCGAATGCTATTCGTCATGAGTTAGCAGTCATGAGTCAGTGGTCATGAGTCAGTAGTCGGGTGTTCAACAGCCAAGAACAACTGACAATTGACAACTGACGACTGACAACTACTTACATTGTGGGGCAGACTGTAAAAATTAGGGGTGTCTGCTCCGAATCATGGAAACGAATTTCTAAAGGATAACTTTGGTTAGGTTGCAAATCGTAAGATTCAACACTTAAGTAACCTGGATAGGTGCGCTGCGATACAGCAGAGGCTTGAGGAGTTCGCAGGGTTAAACTACCACCACGAGGCAAACGTCCGCTAACACGCAGCTTAGGAACACCGTCTTGCATCAGATATTCTGCTTGTACGGTCACGAGTCCTGCCGCCGTCTCCCACTGACGCTCTACTGGTGTTTGAGTCGGAGAAATGGGCACAGTAAGAGCGCTAATAATCTCTTTAGCTGCCAACAGTGCCAGCGTCATCTTTTGCTCGGTAGCAGCGGCTTCGTAACTACCCGGAAACGATTGCAGGCGCTCCCCCGAACGAGTTGGATATAGCAGCACCATCCCTGCTAGCTGGTTGAGCGACTGGAATTGATCTGGAAATAAGCTTTCCACGGCGTTGACCAGTTTTGCCCCTAGCTGACGCCGAGAATAGACGGCTTCACAGCAAGCATCTAGCAGTTGCGCCAAAACATTTTCTGGCATGACAACGGGTAAACTGAGGTTAGACAGTTGGGGCATCCACAAGCGGACGGGAGGAACCCAACGATCTGCCACAACGTCAGCAGAGTCAGGTTCGTAGTCAGAAAACTCTGTCTCCCACGGGAAAAGAGGCGGGTGACGTTCGATCTCAACTTGCAGTCGGCGCTTCAATATCGCCTGGAAACGGTTTTGCACGGTCGGCATTTCTCCAAAGTTATAGGGGCGAGTTTCAGCGCTCGGTTCAATGTCTTCGCGAACAGGGATATTTCCTGAGTCTGCCCGCGTGCGGTTTTGAGCCGCGTCGCCAGTGTTAGAGGGTGCAATGTCAATGTTCAAGTCTTCTAAATCAAGCGGGTCTAAACGATCCAATTCAAAATCCGCTGCTCTTGGTTCGTCTTGAGGAACAGGACTTGATGCCTGCCGCTCTGCCGATGGTGAAGCAGCGGGAGCGGACTCTTGTAGTAGCCAAGCAATTAAGCGGCTATATAGGGTGTCCGAGTTATTATCCATGTCACTATTCATCTTGAGATGCACTCGATCCGGATACTGAGCTATTACGAATATCCCAGGCAAGTTCCAGTAGCTTAAACCAGCGTTTCTCTACTTGGGTAACGGTACAACCTAATGCCTGAGCAATTTCTGAATGAGATTTCCCTTGTTGCTTGAGTTCGAGTAATTCTTGCTGCTGGGAGGTTATTTTCTCCTGAAACCGTTCCCACTCCAAAGGCGTTAAACCCAGGTTCCGCTCTAAATCGGCTTCCAACCACTGATGAACTAGTTCCCAACGATGAGAAAGGGCGAACCGAATCAAATGATATTTAAAGCGTTGCTGCAAATAGTCCCGCTGTCTGGACGTTAGACCTAAAATCTCTTCAATTTCGCTGGCTGGGAGGTCTTGCAGGCGTAGCGTAAAGTAGTCAGCACAATCGCTTTGCTGGCGTTCTTCTAGATAAGCAAATAATTCATCAATCACCGTGTCTCGAAGGCTAGCTTCGAGGGGTTCGGGTTCCGAGGCAACCATCATTTCTCTGACCTGCTGGATGGCGGCGTCATTCCAGTTCGAGTCTGACTCAATCGCCCCCCCTTCAGCAGCAGTGTCCATATCGACAGAGGTTTCTGGAGGCTGTTGTTGGGAAAATGTTTGCGCTCGCAGAATGATCAATTGCTGAGAGCGACGCCCTGGTAGGGGAATGCGTCGCTTGCCATAACGCTCTGTAAATGCCATGTATTCTGCCAGTTCCAGCAGGGCACGGGGGCGATAAGAGGCATCAACGGAGTTTTCCCGCCGAAAGGCATTCAAGGCTTCTACATAGAATCCCTGAAGGAAATCTTCGATTAGGGTTAGCCTCGCTTGGTAACTGGCTGGGGTTTGAGGCGGTGTAATGTAGCGGTAAACGATCGCACTGAGGGTACTTTGTAGTTCTACCCGTCCTCGGTGCGACCCCAGGCTGTAGTAGCTTAAGACTTGTTTGAGGCGATGGGTTGCTAGTGTATGAGCCCAGCTCTCAACATCTCCAGAAGTCTGAATCCGATTGCTCTCGTTGCAGATGCGAGCGACCTCTTGAGCGATACGCGCTGCGACATCGCGACAGGTCTGCTCAGACGCACGAGTAGAGTGCCGGAACTCATTATAAAGCAGTTGAAAAATTGCTTCCACTCCCTGGCAGACTTCCCTCATTATTTTCATTCTTTAACAAGACCCTAACATACGAAGAATGACAGTTTTGATCTGGGTTTAGACTCAAAGTAGCTGCACAGTTGCTCTTAGGTTAAGCCGATATGGATTTAGAACAACAAATTCAAGTTCTGATTGAAAATGCGCCCCAAGACGGGACGACGCCGAAAATTGTTGAAGCGATCGCACCCGTCCTCACACTTATTGCTAATCAGCTCCGACATTCGGACTATCATATTCTCCAAACCCTAGACCAGGGTTGGGTGGTGACGACCCTAAGTAACCGCGCTCAACCTGACGTTGAGAAAAATGTCATTTATGCTTTTCCTACTCTCAAAGACGCTACTGATTTTCAATCGGTTGCCGAGCCTCAGATCATTGTTGCTACAGTGCCCGTTACTCATATTTTGTTCCAGATGTTAGCGATCGACACCATCACTAGCACTGTTTTCTTCAATACACCCGGTAATTTAACAGCTGGTACAGAGGTGCGTCGAGATGACTTACAACAATTAATTCAAATACAGCTGCAACAAACTCATTCAACACCTCGGTCATATCCTAGCAACCTTCCGCCAGATATCGCTTAAGTGCTGCTCTTGCCAATAGTTTTTTAACCCAGGTATATGTAAATGGTAAATTTTTCTAAAGAAGGTTCCAAGTATTGCCGCTTTAGACAAATTCTGAATGCGTCCACTACGAGCAACACTCGATTTGTAGCACAAACTCTAGTAAAGACGACTGAGGACGTAGTCAGCTAGGTCAATTAGCGCTTTAGAAGATTCTGATGGCTTGAGAGAAGCAAGGTTCTGTACGGCAATCTGGGCGTGGTGTGATGCCAGTTCGCGGGAACGCTCAACGCCATGACTTTCTTTAACCAGATCGAGCGCTTGATCTAAATCGTCGGGTTGGGCAAACTCTCGCTCGATCAGTACCTCCAGGTAGGGTTTTTCTTCTAGAGCATATAATACGGGTAGGGTAAGATTGCCGCTAATCAGATCAGAGCCTGCTGGCTTACCTAAAGCTTCTGTTGAAGCCGTAAAGTCCAAAATATCATCCACAATCTGAAACGCTAACCCAATATGCCGTCCGTAGCGGTACAAATTTGCAGCAATATCCGGCGAAACCCCACTCAGCAGTCCTGCTGACTTAGAGCTATTAGCAATTAGCGAAGCCGTTTTATTGTAGGTTTTCTCTAGGTACTCTTCAATCGTTGTGTTGGTATCAAACCGATTTAGCCCTTGCTGAATTTCGCCTTCTGCCATGTCCTTAATCACTTCTGACAACAACTTGACCACCTCTAAGTTGTCGAGATTAGCTAAGTACCAAGCAGATTGACCGAATAAGAAGTCTCCGGCAAGTACAGCCACACGGTTATTGTACAAGCTATTGACCGTAGGGGCGCTGCGACGTACCTCTGACTCATCAACAACATCGTCGTGTACTAGACTGGCGGTGTGAATCATTTCTGTTATCTCTGCCAGACGGCGATGACGTGGAGTAATATCCTGATCCAGCATCGTTGCCCGCGAAATTAACAAAACAATTGCTGGTCTCACCCGCTTTCCCCCAGCACCAAATAAGTGTTCAGCTGCGGCATACAGTATGGGATGACGTGCACCGACAAGGTTCTTTAAGTTCTCGGTTAGTATACACAGGTCTGTTTCGACAGGAGCAAAGAGGGAAGTCACTGAGGTCATGGGTTAACCGACTCAGAAGTTAGGTTACGAAAGTTTACAATTTCTTCTCTTAATTCTAAGTCAACCGTCCCCTAGAGGGAAGTTTTATAGATTCTAAGGTAAGGCTGGAGGGTACTAGGAGAAATTGTATCGACTTGTAAAGTCTATGAAAAAATAGGTGCAGTTCGCCAGAAGTCTTGTGCTAATCTATATAGTAAGGGTTTCAAAAAAATAATAGATTTGCTAATTCAGAGTACAAAAGGAAGATTATTCCTTTTTCCTCTAGATAAAGATAGATTTGGTTAGGCAGATAATAGCCTGATGTTTCTGGACGATACCTCAGTGTTCTTACTGAGCCTAGTCGTTCGTCAGACATAAATAATAGACTTCCTGCTTGGTAGAGTGTTGAGCTTAACTGGAACATCCAGTTACGTTGATTGCTTGTCAAAAGCAAGGATAAGCTAATTAAAGGGAACCAAGTTCTGTTTCCCATAAATTTTTAATAACAACAGTATTCTCAACCCGTGAAAGATTGAAGTGTGCTGTTGGAGAAACGTGTATTTAAATATACCTCGCTCTACCCCACGCCTGCACTATGGTTTACAATGATATGCCTGTAATTATCCCTCTTCTAGCGACTGGTTATTTGTTAACAATTTATCTGCTGTTGATGCTAGCGCAGTGGACGATGAAGAGTTCGCGGTACGCCGCCAACTCTTTGAGTGATGCTTATGCTCCTTATTTACCAACTGAGGAGGCATCTCAAAAAGATCAAGTTGAACGATGGGCGCGTCGTCTACAGGGTCGTCCCTTGTCCCGCTTGTCTAACGGGATAGAAAACAGCGGAGCCAATTATTTTTTAGCCAAGCCCGAAGGAGAAGCCTCTAGGGAGCTAACATCGGATATTCATGCCACTGAGGTTCCCGACGTTGCTACCCCTTCGCTAACAACATCACAACTGCAATAGGCTTAAGAGCCTACTAGTATACATCAAGCTCACCTAATAGGATAGAGGGGCAAGAATTATATACATACAGGGAAGTAGGGGCGACGCATGCGTCGCCCCTACTTTTAGCAAAACTCTGACGCCCTTTTCTCTCAATCGACTGGTTCTAGTGGTATCGATGCGGAAGCAACCGTGGGTAGATGAATTTTTTCAACAGCTGGAGTGCAACCTATCCATTGCACGGACAGTTTAGCAAAGTGTTGGGGGGAGCCACTGACACAGAAGCGAGTCGGTAGCGCAGCCCAAGTGTTTTTTAGTCCAATTAAGTCCAGTTCTTGAGCAGCAGCAGCAACTACGTGTTCGGCAGGGTCTATAAGTTTAACCTGTGGTGGCAGAATTTCCCGCAGTATTGGTGCTAGATGTGGATAATGGGTGCAGCCATAAATAAGAGTGTCAATACGCTGCTGCAACAAAGGTGCTAGGTACTGCCGCGCTACTTCAGCAGTGTAGGGGTCATACAAGCGGTTTTGCTCGACTAATGGCACAAACTCTGGGCAACCGACTTGCCAGACTTGGGCAGTTGCTTCGACTTCTAAGATGGCACGTCGATAGGCATTGCTAGCAGCAGTAGCTGGAGTGGCAATTACTCCAATGCGACGACCTTGTTGAACAGCCGCACGCGCTCCCGGCAGAATTAGCCCCAAAATTGGGAGACTAAACTCATGACGTAACGCTTCCAGTGCCAGAGCATCGCTGGTGTTGCAAGCCATAACAATCATCTTTACACCCTGTTGTACCATCCAGCTCAAAATCTCGAAGCAGAACTGCAAGATTTCACTGCGCGACCTTGTACCGTAGGGTAGCCGCGCTGTGTCAGCAAAGTAAAGAATAGATTCGTTCGGTAGTTGTCGGTAAAGTTCCCTTAGGACGGTGAGACCACCGACACCACTATCAAAAAGACCGATGCGACTTCGCTGCGGTTCTTCTTTTGAAATAAAGGCAGTTTTGATTTCTTCAACGGTCGAGGTTCCAGTGAGGGGGTCGAATATATTTTCTCCCTGAGAATCGTTGGGGTAAGAGACACAAGAGTTAGAGTTAGACACCGATGTTTATTTGTCTAGGACGCTTGACTAGTCTGCTGAAGGTACTGGAGGATGCCACGAGCGATCGCTTGTGCCATTTGGGTTTGGTAAGTCGGATTTGACAGCTTGGCTGCGTCTTCTCGACCCGTTACAAAACCAACTTCTATTAAAACCGATGGCATAGAAGTTCTCCTGAGGACGTAAAATCTTGCCGTTCTAACTCCTCGATCAGCAACATTCACACCCTGTAAAATGCTCTTGTGGATCGTCTGGGCAAGACGACCAGAGCTGGGGCTTGAGTAATAATACGTTTCTAATCCGTTCACGTCTGGGCGGCTCATATCGATCGCATTGGCGTGAATGCTGACAAATAGATTAGCATTCATTCGTTCAGCCATTGCAACTCGCGGTTCTAGATCGAAGTCATAATCACCCGTTCGCGTCAGCACAGCTTGGACGCCCTGTTGATCCAACAACGTTGCTACCTGTTGAGCGATCGACATGACAACGCCCTTCTCTTGCAGACCCCCAATGCCAACGGCTCCAGGGTCGGGTCCACCGTGTCCCGGATCGACCATTACAATAATGCGCCCATTGGGTACGCGGGGTAAGGTCCCAGGAGGTGTTGTCTGGGTGGGCGGCACGATAGGCGTCGTCCGCTCAGGGGGCGGCACTGGAATTGAACTGATGGGTTGGGCTTCTGGTCTGCCCTGTTGTAGTTGTAGCGCCAAAAGCTGGTCATTGAGCTGATTGAGTTCTCCAATGCGCACATTTATACTGGGTTGTACCAGAATCACAACTGTGCCTGAATCTTGTTGCCGGATTGATACCCGTGCTAAAGGGCTATTAGCATTGAGTTGGGGTCCTCTGACTTGGTTAGCCAATCGAGCCGAGGGGATAGTAATACGGTAAGCATTCTCTCTCGCGTCCCAGGTACTAGTGGCTCTTACCCCTCGGTCAGCTCTAATCAGTAGCTGAGTTCCATTATTCTCCAAGTCAACTGCCTGAATAGTTGCCACTTGACCGACACTAGAAGCGGGAAGCGGTGGAAGCGATCGCGGCGGCAGTCCTACTAACGGCGGCGGCTGTAAGGAGGATTGATTATTTGGGGGATTATTACTTGGAGGCAGTTGCGATCTCCCCCCTGGTGGCGACGTGACGGGTTGGGGTGTTGGTAAGTCTACCGACCACTGATTCGCCGTCGCCCCCCGGAATTTCACCTGCTGGGGGTCTAGGGTGAAGCCTGGGGCTAACTCGATGACAATGCGGGTTGTCTTAGTGTCAAGTTGCCCTACTCGGATTTCTCGAATCCCGCCCCTCCCTGGCTGAGTTGCCGACCGTCGCAGACTAATCCCAGGCAAATCGATGACCACGCGGGTCGGATTGGGAATCAGTTGTGCCTTGGGTTGAACTCCAGCGTCTGTTGTAAACTCCAGTCGGTTCTGATTGGTATCAAAACGCCACGATAGAAGTTCGCGGGCTTGTGCCGCAGCGGAAAAAAGAAAAACACTTAAAAAGCTGGAGAGTAGAAGTAGCCAGCGAAATCTCACAATTATTGCTCCTGTTAAAAGCGCGGTGCTGCATCGTTGGAGGGTTTAGCGATTGATTAGGCTCAGGGTGAGTTATGGGCGAAAAATGTATTCCACGCTTCTTCCCGTAGGTCAATTTACAACTTTTAACGGCTTTCTGGTTCTAACCTTGACCAAGCTCTTCAATGCACACCCCACAATGCATACCACTTGGTATCTGTCTGTTTAAGACAGTCAACCATCTGGGACGTAGACTAGCAATATAAGTTTCAGGAGAAACAGTATACACGGCTTTTATTACATCAAAAAGATAGTCTGTAATGTGTGCCAAAACGATTAAGTTCGTCAAAGCCAGCTTAGAAAAAGAGTTCACGCACCTTTTTTTGGCTCCTTCAAAGTTTCAATCTCCTCAGGTTGAGGTGGATCGTCAGTTATTTGTTCCATTGTCAGCCCTGCTGTGGTAGCACTATCCTCAGCTAGTCTTTCTGAGGCAATGGTCTCCGACTCTGGCTCCTGAAATACAAGCCGTAGCAAAGGTGGAGCGATAAAGGTGGTCAAAATGACCATCATAATAATCGCTGCCTCCGTGGCTTCCGACAGAGCGCCACTCGCCGCGCCGACACCCGCAAAGACTAGTCCCACTTCGCCCCTAGGAATCATACCGACGCCGATCGCTAGCCGATTGATTCCAGGTTGACCGAACACTGTCAAACCAGTAACTACCTTCCCAATAATCGCCACTACTATCAGGAAAATTGCCAAAATCAAGCCTTCCCGATTACTGGGAACCGCTGGATTCAAAACGCTCAAGTCAGTTTTAGCACCTACGGTTACAAAGAAAATTGGCACCAGAATATCGGCAACTGGAATGACTTGTTCTTCCAATTCCCGGCGCTTATCCGTTTCTGCTAGAACCAGTCCAGCCGCAAAGGCTCCCAAAATTGCTTCTAACTGAATTGCGGCAGCAACATAAGACAAGATGAAGGCAAAAATCAGTGCAGTCAGTAACAGCTGACCGCGAGTCCTCATTTCATTAACCAATCCTACAAACAAAGGACTCAGGAAGCGACCCAGGAAAATTGCGCCAACCAGGAAGACGCCAGCACTAATGATCAGATAAATGACGTTGGTGACAACGATTTCGCCCGTCTTAGCTAAACTGGCAACAACCGCTAGGACGATAATACCTAGCACATCATCAAGGACGGCAGCACCAATAATAATCTGACCTTCCTTGGAACTGAGTTGCCCGATTTCTGCCAGAACCTTAGCGGTAATGCCAATACTTGTCGCTGTCAAAGCTGCACCAGCAAAGATAGCTGGTACAGGTGGAATACCAAACAGATAAATTAGACCTCCGGTTCCGGCGGCGAAGGGGGTAACGACCCCAACAACTGCCACAATAGCGGCTTGAGGACCGACGCGAATGAGTTCTTTTAAGTCCGATTCCAAACCGATTTCAAACAGCAAAATAACAACGCCGAGTTCAGCTAAGACGGAAACGACTTCGCTCTGTGCCCGAAACACTGATACTGCTGCTTCAGGACTCAGATTGGTAGTAGCCTGAAGAAAGCTGACGATCGCTGAGTTGCTAACATCTGCACCACCTTCTGGGAAGACCAACAGATGCAGGGCAGAGACACCCACTACCACACCACCCACCAGTTCGCCTAATACGGGTGGCAAGTTAATTCGAGCGCAAAGCTCACCACCAACTTTACTAGCGAAGTAAATCACAACCAAACTCAGCAGTACTCCTGCTAGTACCAGTGAACTGCTTTCTGCTTCGTTTGTAGTTGCCTCTGCTAATAGCCACGGGTGAGTAGAGAAAGATGGAAGTGAGTAGATGGGGGCAAGAAAATTCGCCCAGGCAGTTGTAGCATCCATTAATTCAGAAGAAATCATTCTTTCTAATCTACAAGCTTCTCAACACGAATCTTTCTTTTCGCTAGTGCGTTCCATTTTCTGTTGAACGGGATACTAAAATGTTATTCACCAGCGAGTTGAAGAATTTGCTGCCAATATTCAGCGGCTACCGGAACGATAGAAAGTCTGGGAATGCGGATCAGGTCAAAGTCCGTAAAGTTCCCAGATTGCTTGAGCTGTGCCAGAGTGACAGGTAGAGAGAGCGATCGCACTGGCTGTATATCTACCACCACAAGCTTTGGGTCATCTAGCCTTGGGTCAGGGTAGGGCAGACTAACGATTTCAGCAATACCCACCACCTGGGGTTCCTTGCCCGTGTGGTAAACCAAGGCTTGGTCAGTAGGTTCCATTGTCCGGAGATATTTCAGGGCAAGGGGATTTTTCACACCATTCCAAACAGCGCGTCCTTCTCGCTCTAAATCCGTGTAGGAATAGTCCTGAGGTTCACTTTTTAAAAGCCAGTATGCCATCGGTCATTTATTAGGGCGTGAGGAGTGGGAAGTAGGAAATTGGGGAAGAGAGTAGTTGAAAATGGTTGTTTACCTCGCTCCCTGTTGAGTAAAACTAAAACTCCGGTCTTAATTCACTACTTCTAACATCCAAAGGCAACAGTTACCTAGTTGCCAAAACTGTAACTGGTCAAAATTCCAATGACTCACCGTGGCAGAGTATAAACCAATGGCAGCTCGGTTATACACAATCTTGGCGTTTTATAGATTGGGGAGAATTTATTTCGTATGAATCAAACTGTTTTATCGTGTTATGGCTTCAGAACGGGTCATTACTTACAGACTCTTTCTCTAACCGTAGGTCTATTAACTATGGTGTTACTCAACCCAGCTACGGCTCAGGAGAAACTGCTGCGAACCCTGACTGTAACAGGTCGTGGCATGGAATCTATTCAAACAACGAAAACCCAAGTACAACTGGGAGTAGAAGTTCAGGGACAATCGGCTACTGGGGTTCAACAGGAAGCGGCACGTCGTTCTACTTCTGTAGTGGACTTGCTGCGATCGCGTAATGTGGAAAAGCTGCAAACGACTGGCATCCGGCTCAACCCAGTTTATAGCTACGAAAACAATACGCAACGCCTCACGGGTTATTCTGCTACCAATACAGTAAGTTTTCAGCTTCCTACAGAGCAAGCGGGTACGTTACTGGATGATGCTGTTAAGGCAGGAGCAACGCGGATTAATGGAGTAAGTTTTACGGCATCAGAAGAAGCGATCGCAATGGCTCAAAAACAAGCCCTACGCCAAGCCACCCAGGATGCTCAACAACAAGCTGATGCTGTTTTGAGTAGCCTAAATCTCACCCGTAAGGACATTGTCAATATTCAAATCAATGGTGCTACTCCACCCCCACCCATGCCAATTTTGCGGGGCAATGGTGGTGCTATTAAATTGGCTGACACACCCATAATTGGCGGGGAGCAAGAGGTACAGGCGTCTGTTACGCTGCAACTCAGCTATTAGGGGCTGGAGACTAGAATCGCCTGCTGGCTCACTTAAAACTCTGTATTGTTGTAGCCATCTACTGCACTGGTGTCCGTATCCCGCTTGGAACCTAACAAATCCAGCCGATCTACCTTAATCACTGGCTTAGAGCGATTTGCTCCTGTGGTGCGATCGCTCCAAGTCTCAATCTTTAAGGCACCTTGTACGCCAATTAAACTACCTTTGCGGACATAATTAGCTGCGACTTCTGCCGTCTTGCCCCAGAGTTCTAGGTTGAACCAGTCAGGCTGTTCGTTGTTACGCGATCGACGGTTCACAGCCAACGTCAGATTACATCGAACACTGCCCGACTCGAAATACTTGACATCTGGGTCTCCACCGACGCGACCAACTAGATTAACAACATTGAGACTCATATTTTTTAGTACAATTGTACTGAATTTTACAGATCTACTTTAGCGAATCAGAGCAAATATCAAACGATCACTAACTTTTTTTGAGCAACCAAAACTTTTGGCAAAGAACGAATATACTCAACTTAACTTTCTCCGGATGAGTGATTCTGTCGGCTGAATGATACTTTCAGCTTGATTCTTGAAGATTTCTGATCATGAATTGGTCTAGCTCACTAGACTCAGCTCAAGAAACGTAATAGAATCCACATCGGTTACGGTTCAGTTACATTTTGGTCATACACAGCAACATTTGACTTTGGGGGCGTAGAAACGAGTGGGTCTTTTCAGTCGCTTTT